>JAQUBU010000010.1 GCA_028686565.1 Syntrophomonadaceae bacterium | reverse complement strand
GAAAAGGAATTCATCAAGGATTGGCACTTGATGAAACAGTCTGCTTTGGTTTTGAGTCTGACCATGTCAGGTTTTTTGCTCCATCAAACTCTGCACCTGGAGTCAGCTACCATAGCATTGCTGGGAGCCGCCTTGCTGATGTTAATCAGTAATGAACATCCCGAAGAGGTTATGTTAAATATTGAATGGCCGACCATTTTCTTTTTTGTTGGTCTATTTATACTGGTAGGTGGCCTAGTAGAAACCGGAGTTATTGAACTGATAGCCAGGAAAGCCTTGCTGGTAACTGACGGAAATATTATGCATACTGGTATGCTGGTTTTATGGCTGTCAGCTATTGCCTCGGCTTTTGTGGATAATATACCGTTTGTAGCCACTATGATTCCTTTGCTGCAAACGATGAGTCAGATTTCAGGAATGCCGATGGAATCTACCTGGTGGGCACTCGCACTGGGTGCATGTCTGGGAGGCAATGGCAGCCTGATAGGTGCATCCGCTAATGTAATTGTTGCAGGTATAGCCGAACGATACGATAACCCGATTACTTTTATTGGGTTTTTAAAAGTGGGTTTTCCTTTAATGATTTTATCCATAGTCATATCAACTATTTATATGTTTCTTTTCTTCTGGAGATAAGAGTATGGGGACAGGGGGAGGGGACAGGGGGACAGGTTCCTTGTCCCCCGTTTGGGACAAGGAACCTGTCCCCCTGTCCCCCGTCCTTGTCCCATAAATTTAACCCGTTTGGGACAAGTAACCTGTCCCCCTGTCCCACCCTGTCGCAGCAGATTCTTATAAAATAGGAAGGATTGCAGAATGAAAGGGTTTAAACTAAGTTCGAGAGAGTACCAGGAAAATGATACCCAAATTAATATTGATACGTATGCCAAAAAATTAAGCATCGGTCAGGGTCAATGTACGATCATAGCTGGGCCTTGTGCGGTTGAAGACCGGGATGGATATTTGAAAATTGCCAGTTTTCTAAAGAGTGCGGGAGCTCATGCCCTAAGGGGCGGTTTGTTCAAACCGCGCACATCGCCATATTCATTTAAAGGGCTGGGCCGGGCCGGTTTGGATATTATGCTGGAAGCCAGACAGCTTACCGGCCTTCCTCTGGTAACTGAGATTATGGATGTTAGAGATTTGGATTTTTTGTATGACAATATTGACATATTGCAGGTTGGCAGCCGGAATATGCAGAATTACTCGCTCCTTGAAGAGTTGTCCAAACTTGATAAACCTATTCTTCTTAAACGAGGTTTATCGGCAACGATTGAAGAATGGCTGCTGGCTGCTGAATATATTTTGGCTGGAGGAAACAAGCAGGTTATCCTCTGTGAACGTGGTATAAGAACATTTGAGCCTTATATGCGCAATACGGTTGATATAGCTGCGGTGGCGCTTGTTAAGCAGCTTTCCCATTTGCCGGTTATTGTTGATCCAAGTCATGCCACAGGTCATTGGAAAATGGTAGCTCCGGTCGCCCGGGCAGCGATAGCGGCTGGAGCCGACGGTGTTATGGTAGAGGTTCATCAGGACCCTGACAAAGCGCTGTCCGATGGCAAGCAATCCCTAACACCAGAGAGCTTTTCCGCAATGTACCAGCAGTTGATGGAGATAGCAGCATTGAATAAAACAAGAATTGACTAATTAAAAAAACCAAAAAATACCCTCAAGATGCAATTGCCTTTTTCCTCTAATTCGTTTATTCTAATCATGTAGGACGGAAGCTTTTAATAAAAAATTGTAGTATGGTAGTATGGTGGGAAATAGCAGCAATTGGCGAACTATGCCATTAGTGACTTTTTGCACTGCTCACTAATGGCTTTTTCTATTCTCACCTTCACCAAAGAAGGAGGAAAACAGGAATGATTATTGTAATGGAAAGAAATGTTGATACCGAAAAGATCAGGATGGTAAGCCTGCGGCTTGAGGAAAAGGGCTTTCAAGTGCACTTGTCGCAAGGTGTGGAGAGAACCATTATGGGCGCGGTGGGCGAGCGCACCCAGGCGATCATGGAATTGTTTGAAACCATGGCCGGTGTTGAAAAGATCGTGCCCATAGTACAACCTTTCAAGATGGCCTCAAGAGAATTTCAGAGTGAGGCTACGGTAGTGCAGGTAGGCAATACTATTGTAGGTGACGGACGGGTTCAGATAATAGCCGGTCCCTGTGCAGTTGAAAGCAGGGAGAGGTTCATGGAAGTAGCATTTAAAGTAAAAGAAGCCGGAGCTACCATGCTGCGCGGCGGCGCATTTAAACCCAGAACCTCACCATATTCTTTTCAAGGATTGGAAGAGGAAGGCTTAAAGATACTGGCACAAGCGCGCGAACTTACCGGTTTGCCGATAGTAACTGAAATTATGGACACCAGGCTGATCGGAATGGTAGCTGAGTATGCTGATCTTCTGCAGGTAGGAGCCAGAAATATGCAGAACTTTTTCTTGTTAAGAGAACTGGGGAAAATCAACAAGCCGGTACTTTTAAAAAGAGGGGTTTCAGCCACAATCGAAGAATGGATTATGGCTGCAGAATACATCATTTCCAGTGGTAATAAACAGGTAATTATGTGTGAACGGGGTATAAGAACATTTGAGAACTATACCCGCAACACCTTGGATCTTAGTGCGGTTCCCCTCATCAAACAATTGACGCATTTACCAATTATAGTTGATCCCAGTCATGGAACCGGGAAATCGAAACTAGTTGAGCCTATGGCTTTGGCTGCGGTAGGTGCAGGATGTGACGGCTTAATGGTTGAAGTTCATCAAAATCCCAGTGAAGCCTGGTCAGATGGGCCTCAATCACTAACACCCGATAATTTTGAGAAGATGGTCAAGAAAATTATGGCAATGAAGGATGCACTGGATAATCTCGCTTAGACAGGGGAAGGGTTAATGGGAGTAAATATTCTGATAATTGGGTTAGGCTTGATTGGCGGTTCTTTAGGACTGGCACTTAAAGAGTCGCCGTTAATCAATAAGATAATTGGGTATGACCAGGATCGTAAAACTCTGGACAAAGCCCTGGAAATAGGTGCTATAGATGAGACACTGAGCTTGGAAGGGGGGGTTGCTGATGCCCATATCATCTTCTTGTGTACCCCTCTGCGTTTTTATCCTCAAATCATAGAGGATATCAAACCCCATTTGAAAGCCGGTACCATTATTAGCGATGTCGGCAGTACAAAACAGGAAGTAAATCGAATTTTTACTGGTTTACCTTCTGAGATTTGGGCTATTGGCGGTCATCCCATGGCTGGTGCAGAAACTAAAGGGATATTCGGTGCAGATCGCTATTTATTCGAAAACGCGGTATATGTTTTAACCCCTCCTTTAGGGCTGCCGCCGGAAGTGCTGCAACTGCTAAGTGATTTGCTGGCTTCTACCGGGGCTCGTATTACAGTAATGGATGCAGCTTTGCATGATAAGATAGTAGCTACCATCAGTCATTTGCCTCATCTGGCAGCAGTTGCCCTGGTCGGCTTAACAAAGGATGATAATGACAGCTTGATGTTGGCTGCCGGAGGCTTTAGGGATACCACGAGGATTGCTTCTTCTGATCCTGGTTTATGGGAAGATATATTATTTTCGAATCGTGATCCTGTTTTAAAAGAACTGGAAGAGTTAATAAAGAACCTGAATAAGATAAAAATGGCTCTGCAAATCAATAACCATGGGATTATCCAAAATGAGCTGAGGCTGGCGAAAGATATTCGTGACAAGATTCCCCGCATGCGCAAGGGCTTGATTCCGGAATTCTGTGACATAGTTTGTATAGTACCTGATAAACCAGGAATAATAGGCCAATTGGGAAAAATTTTGGGGAATGAAGGTATTAATATTGTGGATATAGAAATCCTGCGCGTTCGTGAAGGAGACGGAGGAACCCTTCGCCTGGGAGTACCTTCATCAGAGGACGCATGCCGGGCGGTCAAAGCCCTGCAAAGTAATGGAATTAAGGCTTGGGAAAGATAAGGAGGTCCCTATGGAAAGAACCGTTAAGTCTTGTAAAGCACTAAAAGGCGAATTCTTTGTAGCTGCAGATAAATCCATATCACACCGGGCGGTAATATTTTCCGCTTTGGCTGAAGGGGAAGGAATAGTCCGGAATTTTCTCCCGTCTGAGGATACCCTTTCTTCATGTGCCTGTTTGCGCAACTTAGGGATTAATATTGAGAACAAGAATTCTGTATTGGTGGTCAGCGGGCGTGGTTTGCATGGAATTCAAGAGCCCGTGCAAGTGCTTGACTGCGGTAATTCTGGAACCACCATGCGTTTGCTTACTGGACTTTTAAGCGGAAGGCCTTTTTTATCGATTTTAAGCGGGGACCAATCCTTAAATAAAAGACCAATGAAGAGAGTTATTAATCCTTTATTATCGATGGGAGCTGCTATTTTTGGCCGCAATCATGGCAGCAATGCTCCTCTGGCTATACAAGGGGGATCTTTGCATGGGATAAACTATAAATTGCCGGTAGCCAGTGCTCAGGTAAAATCAGCCTTGCTATTGGCAGGTTTGAGTGCTAATTCCAAGACTATATTAACTGAACCGGTGCAATCGAGGGATCATAGCGAAAGAATGCTTGCTGCCATGGGGGCTGATATTGATGTTAAAGATTTAGTTATTAGCCTGAAACCGGGCCAGGAGCTCGAGCCTCAAGAGTTTGCAGTCCCCGGAGACATATCATCGGCGGCTTTTTTTCTGGTTGCCGGAACCCTGCTGCCTGATACGGAGCTGATGATAAGAGATGTAGGTATTAACACCAGCCGGTCCGGTATAATAGACGTATTACAGGCTATGGGAGCCCGAATTAACCTGGAAAACCAAAGGATTATAGGCGGAGAGCCGGTAGCTGATATAGCAGTAGCCAGTTCCGATTTGAAAGCAATCAATATTAGCGGTGATATAATCCCCCGCCTTATAGATGAGTTGCCGATAATAGCTGTAGCTATGGCCGCAGCCTCAGGTGAGTCAACAGTTAGCGGAGCAGAGGAATTAAGAGTTAAGGAAACAGACCGTATAGCTGCTATCTGTACGGAACTAGGTAAAATGGGCGTAAAGATTAACGAACTTGAAGATGGATTCGTAATCAAGGGAGACCGCGAAATCTTAAAAGGAAATAGGGTTAATAGCCGGGGAGATCATCGGATTGCCATGAGTCTGGCAGTTGCTGCATTACTATCTGATGGCAACACTATTATAGAGGGGGCAGAGGCAGTAAACATATCTTTCCCAGCTTTTTGGGACATACTGGAACAAATTGCAGTTAAGTGAGTTATGAAGCTAAGGTGAGAACAGTATACCCTGCCAAGCTTTTTAAGATTATTAGGTGTTATCTGTGAACCCATGCGTACATGGGTTCTGCACTGTTTTTAGAGCTCATTTCCTGGCCCAAGAAAGATACTCTGATTCTTTTCAAAGGACTCTGTCATCAATGCTATAGGATAACAGCAGTAATAATCAAAAATCGATTCTGCCCTTGCCCTGTATGCCTGACACTTCACCAAAAAACCATTAAAAGTTTTACACATCCAAGGGTTATGCTAAAATATAACGAGGCGAAAAGATGTCCCCCGCTTCTTTAAGCGGGGGGCTTATTAACAAAACAGGCGGCAGGTTTTAATCCCCTGCCTCGGTGCAGCGGTGCGAAAGAAACTGCTCCGCAGTTTCTTCTGATGCTTAAATGGATTATATGTAGGTGGTTAGATAATGAAAATTGCAATTGATGGACCGGCAGGTGCCGGCAAGAGTACTTTAGCCAAAGAATTGTCAAGAAAATTAGGCTATATTTATATTGATACCGGTGCTATGTATCGAAGTCTCACCTGGAAAGCCCTTCAAAAAAACATCAATCTGGAGGATGCCCAAGCACTTTTTAACCTGGCTCAGAATACAAAAATACACTTTCGTAACGATTCAGATAATCAAAGAGTTATATGTGATGATATGGATATAAGTGAGGAAATTCGTTCTCCCCAAGTGAGCGGAGCAGTATCCAGAGTTGCTTCCTATCAGGAAGTGCGCAAAATTATGGTTAATCAGCAACAGGCAATGGGGCGCAGTGTTTCCGTGGTTATGGATGGCCGTGATATAGGGGAATGTGTATTGCCTGATGCCGAATATAAATTCTTCCTTACTGCCAATAGAGAGGAAAGAGCCCGGCGGCGAACCGAAGAGTTGAAGCTTCAGGGATATAGTGTTAATCCTGAATTAATTGAAAAGGATATGCTGCAACGGGATAAAGATGATATGAAGAGAGATATGGGAGCACTGAAGATATTGGATGATTCAATTGTTATCGATACATCTAATTTAACAATAGATCAGGTTCTTGAGAAAATACTGTCAATTATCCAGGAGGACTAGATGTTTTATTCAATACTCCGGGCAATAGCTATATTGTTTTTTTCTCTTTTAGGTTTGAAATCTGATGGAATACATAACCTACCAGAAAGAGGGCCAGTAATTATTGCTTCCAATCACGTGAGCAATTGGGACCCCCTTTTGGTTGCATCAGTTCTCAATCGGCCAATACATTATATAGGCAAAGTTGAGTTGTTTAAGAATCCTTTAATGGCAGCTTTAATGAAAAAGCTTGAAGTTATTCCTGTTAAGCGCGGAGAGACCAATCGGGCTGCTATCAAAAGCGCATTGACTGTTCTGGAACAGAATCAGGTCCTGGGTATATTTCCTGAGGGTGCCAGAAAGAAGACCGGGGATGATCTCAAAGCGCAGGCAGGCGTTGCCATGATTGCTGTTAAATCAGGGGCTCCGATTTTACCGGTTGCTTGTATCGGTTCCAACCGCAATCTGCCTATAGGATGGCTAAAACCTCTGCTGATCCGGGTTGGACCTCCGATTAACTTGTCCGCGTATGAGGGTCAGAGGATAAATTCGGCTATGTTGGATCAGGTTAGCGTAAAAATTATGGATGAAATTAATCTGCTTTTATTAAAATAAAAAAGGATTTATCAAAGTGTCTAAGGAATATTATAGATTTGTGGGGTGAAAATTTGCAGGCATTGCTTGCTGAAAATGCAGGATTTTGTGCGGGGGTAAGAAGAGCAGTTAAGATTGCCCGGGATTCTCTGAATGAAACGGGCAAATGGTATAGTTTCGGTGTTCTTGTTCACAATGATGATGTAATCAACCATTTTATTAAAAAAGGGTTGCAGCCGGTTGATAACCTGGATCAAATAAAAGATGCTGGTTCTGGGGTAATTATCAGGTCCCATGGAGTATCACCGGATGTTTTAAGTCAAGCTGGGGAGCAGGGACTAAGAATAAGGGATGCCACTTGTCCTCTGGTTAAAAATGTTCATGAAATAGTTGCCCGCTTACGAGGTGAAGAATATGAAATTGTGATATTTGGTGATATAAACCATCCCGAGGTAAAGGGTATAAAGGGTTGGTGTGATGCTGAAGCAATAGTTGTAAACAGTGTTGATGATTTGAAAGATCTGCAGTTCGGAAAAAAGGTAGGACTGGTTTCTCAGACCACCCGCGATCAAAAAGATTATCAGGCTGTAGTAGCAGCTTTGTTAAATAAATGTCCGGAAACCAAGGTTTTTAACACCATTTGTCCAGCAACGAAAAGACGTCAGGAATCTGCTCGTCAATTATGCCGGGATGTCGATTTGATGTTGGTAGTAGGAGACATTAAGAGTTCAAACACCCGCACTCTCAGTGAAGAGTGCATTAGTACCGGGGTTAAAACTTACCAAATTCAGAATGCTTTTGAATTAAAACCGGAATGGTTTAAAGGAGCACAACGAATTGGTATTACTGCAGGAGCATCTACCCCGGACTGGATTATTAAGGAGGTATTGGATAGGATGACGGCGTACGATGAAAACAACAACCTGGTTGAGAACCAGGAACAGACAGAACAAGAATTAAACTCTGCGGAAGCTTCGGCTAATGAAGAGTCCTTTGCTAAATTGGAGGCAGAAATGGCTGACATTGCATCTCCCAGTAAAGGAGATGTAATAAAGGGAATAGTTATTCAGGTACTGGATGATGAGGTAATGGTTGATGTAGGCGGAAAATCAGAAGGAATTGTTCCCCTGCGGGAAATGTCTGTCAAAGATGCGGAATCTGCCAAAGAACTGGTGTCAGTTGGGGATGAGATAGAGGTAATGGTCCTCAAGTGGGATGATGATGGTACTATTCTGCTTTCAAAGAAAAAAGTTGAGAGTAAAAAGTTCCTGGATGAATTGGAAAAGAGCTATCAGGAAGGGGCAACTATCGAAGGTACGGTAACCGGGAGTGTGAAAGGCGGTTTGCTGGTAGACGTTGGTGTGGTAGCTTTCCTGCCTGCTTCACATGTAGAAGATGGTTACGTAAAGAATTTGGACGATTATGTTGATAAAGTTTTGTCCTTTAAAATAATTGAGTTTAATCGCAACAAACGGCGGGGCTCCCAAATTGTGCTTTCCCGTAAGGAATTGGTTGGGGAAGAAAAAGCCAAGCTGAAAAAAATATTCTGGGCAGAGATCGAGGAAGGACAAACCCGTAAGGGCAAAATCAAGAGATTGGTTGATTACGGAGCATTCATTGATCTGGGTGGTTATGAAGGACTCTTGCATGTTTCCGAAATTGCTCACAGCAGGATAGCACATCCCTCTGATGTTTTAAACGAGGGTGATGAAATAGATATCTATATATTGGGTATTGACCGCGAAAAAGAAAGAGTTTCACTTAGCCGCAAAAAACTGCTTAAGAGTCCATGGGAAATTGTTTTGGAAAAATACAATGAAGGTGATATCATTGATGGCACTGTAGTCAGGATAGCTCCTTTTGGCGCCTTCGTGGAGATTGAACCGGGTGTTGATGGACTGGTGCACATTTCCCAGCTTGCCAACCGTCGAGTTGAAAAACCGGAAGATGTGGTGCAAACCCAGGAAAAAGTTAAGGTTAAAATATTAAGTATTGATCCGGAAGAAAAGAGAATCGGCCTTTCAATAAAAGAAGCTCAAAATGATGTGGAAAGTGATGATGTTCAGGAATACTTGGATAATCAGGATGAATAATAATCCATTTGTGAGGTAGATCGCTGTGCCCAGATTTGATTTCAGTTGCCAGGAATGTGGCAAGCAGTTCGATATAATTGTGTCCAATGCGGACAAGCATAATGTCAAGTGTCCGGCATGCGGTACAAACAACATAAAACAAATGTTATCCTTGTTCAATACCACGAAAGGCAGCTCAAAAAGTGGTGCTCGTGAATCCTGCAACACTTGCAATAACAGTGGGTGAGCTATGAGATACTAGGCTGCCGGGGGCAGCCTTTTTCCTTAAATAGATATGTTTAAGAGGGGTGTA
Source organism: Syntrophomonadaceae bacterium (assembly GCA_028686565.1). Lineage (GTDB taxonomy): Bacteria > Bacillota > Syntrophomonadia > Syntrophomonadales > Syntrophomonadaceae > JAQUBU01. The sequence continues at coordinate 11,848 of JAQUBU010000010.1, read as the reverse complement.
TGATTATGAAGGCCAGTGGAGTAATCCTGGCCGGTGGCAAGAGTTCACGTATGCAGTTTAATAAAGCTTTTGCCAGGATAACCGCCGAAACCGTTATTGAGATATTGGTGAAAAAATTCCGCGTTCATTTTGACGAAACCATAATAATCAGTAATGACCCGGAACTATACTCTGAGTTCGGGGTTAATGTATACACTGATATTTTTGCCCGCTTAGGGCCTGTAGCAGGGATTCATTCTGCTCTTTCCCATGCTAATAATGATGCTGTTTTCCTTTTAGGCTGCGACATGCCGTTTATTAATATGGCAACAGTTGATTATATGCTGGAAAAGTTAAATGGGCATGATACTGTGGTTCCTGAAATTAAAGCACATATACAGCCTACTGCTGCAGTTTATCATCGTAAATCACTACCTATATTTTCCCGCCATCTGGAGGAAAACAAATTGAAGTTAATCTGGATTTTCAACGAACTCGACGCACTGGTACTTAATGAGAGCCAATTAAAGCAATTTGGCCAAATTGAAGATATCTTTTTCAATATAAATGACCAGGAAGCACTTGAAAAGGCTAGAACCATGGCAGGGAGGTTGTTATAATCAGAAAACAACGTAAGCTTGACCATATAGATTTAGCCATTAATTCATCAGATGGTCCAGCTGTCAATGGGTTTGCACATGTTCATCTTTTACATAATTCCATCCCTGAACTCAATATGGATGAGATTGATCTCAGTTGCTGTTTTCTTGGCAAAATGCTGAGCTTTCCTTTGATAATTAATGCCATGACCGGGGGAACTGAACAGGCACTGGATATTAACCGCAGCCTGGCTTTTATTGCTGGTAAATTAGGTTTGATTATGGCGGTGGGTTCTCAGACCATTGCGGTAGATATACCTGACTTACAAGATAGTTTTAAGGTGGTTCGTCAAGTAAATCCCAGTGGACTGATAGTTGCCAATGTAGGAGCAGGAGCTGATTTGTCTGCTGCTTTGCAGGCAGTTGCAATGATAAATGCTGATGCCCTTCAACTCCACTTCAATGTTCCGCAGGAACTCGCAATGCCGGAAGGAGATCGAAGCTTTAAAGGGATTATTGCCAATGTAGCCCGGATTGCAGAGCGATGTCCTGTGCCTGTAATTGCTAAAGAAGTAGGGTTTGGCTTCTCCCGGGAAAGTGCAGGAAAGCTTTTTTCAGCGGGTGTAAATATAATAGACTGCGGAGGAAAAGGCGGCAGTAATTTTGTAGCTATTGAGGACCAGCGGGGAGGAAAATTCAGTTGTGAACTTGATCAATGGGGGATACCTACCGCGGTAAGTCTTGCGGAAATTGCTTCAATGCAATTACCGATTAAAATTATTGCTTCCGGTGGAATTAGATCTGCTGGTGATGCTGCCAAGGCACTGGCCATGGGGGCAGATATTGTTGGGATGGCCGGACCGCTTCTGAAAATACTGGTTAAACAAGGGTCAGAGGCCCTGGAGCAATATTTACATGAATTTTTTTACAGATTGAAAGCTGTGCTGCTTATGACTGGTTCAAGAAATATAAATGAACTCCGTAAAAAGCCTCTTTTGATACTTGGTGAAACAGCCGAATATTTACGAGCACGCGGAATTGAACCAAAGAACTGAACAAATGAAATAAATCGAGGCAAAAAGATGTTGCCCGCTTCTATAAACGACCGGGTTTCTATTAACAAACAGGCAGCGGGTTATAACGAAGCGCTGCCTCGTTGCAGCAGTACGAAAGAAACTGCTGCGCAGTTTTTTCTGGTGCTTAAATTATCCGCCTGGTTGCAGCGGTCTGGTATAAATGCCGTGCAGTTTCTTCCGATGCTTAATTCATATATCATTAGGTTTCCTGCTTTTCATGGGTTATACATTGAGCCCTAATGCATACCGAAAATACCATACTGTATTCTATCTCCAATATCATGTTCTCTTGTAATAACCTGCACATGTTATGCAAAAGATAAGAATAGCATAAGCATGACATTTATGCCTGTGTTAACAATTTGGTATATCCGATTGGTATAACACTTAAGAAATCAGAGCAGAGATGATAAAGGAGGAGAAATATTTGGAATTAACCCTCAGACAGAAGGAGATATTTAGAGCCATTAGCAGTGTGGAGCCTCTTTCCCAATGGTACGATTGGAAATGGCATATGCGCAACTCAATTAAAGATATTGAAACCTTTGAGAAATTATTTGGCATACGGTTTAGCAATAAGAAACGTGAGGCATTTCAAAAGACCGTTGATAAGTTTCCTATTGCAATTACACCGTACTATTTATCACTGATAAACACAGATGATTTTGAAAACGACCCGGTTTTTATGCAGGCATTCCCAGCTCCCTTGGAATTAGATGTGATGGATTGGGACATGTCTGATCCACTTCACGAAGACAGGGACAGTCCGGTAGCAGGGGTTACGCACCGCTATCCAGACAGGGTGCTGCTGCTGGTCAGCAACATATGTGGAATGTATTGCCGGCACTGTACGCGTAAACGACGGGTTGGCGATGTCGACTCAATACCCGGTCGTACGGAAATTATGGCGGGAATCGAATATATCAGAAATACCCCTAAAATAAGAGATGTACTCCTATCTGGAGGCGATCCATTCCTGCTTGCAGATGATTACCTGGATTGGATTCTTAGCGAACTGCAGGCCATTGATCATGTAGAAGTGATTCGCATTGGAACCCGTACTCCCGTTGTATTACCATATAGAATTACCGGGGAACTGGTCAACATGCTTAAAAAACACCATCCGCTCTGGATTAACACTCAATTTAACCACCCTCGTGAAATCACCCGTTCCTCTCGTGAAGCATTAGTCAAGTTAGCTGATTCAGGCATTCCTCTGGGAAACCAAACGGTTTTGCTGGCCGGTGTCAATGACTGCCCGCGGATCATGCGTTCCCTTGTTCATAAATTGGTAAAAAACCGTGTGCGGCCGTATTATCTTTATCAGTGTGATCTTTCGGAAGGTCTCTCTCATTTTCGCACACCGGTGGGGAAGGGCATAGAGATTATGGAAAGCCTGATTGGACATACCAGTGGATTCTGCATTCCTACTTATGTGATTGATGCTCCCGGCGGCGGAGGAAAGATCCCGGTAATGCCGAATTACCTTATTTCCTGGTCAACCAACAAGGTTGTATTAAGAAACTATGAGGGCGTCATCACCACCTACCAGGAGCCGCATTCCTACAACCCGCAGTTCTGTAACCGGAATTGTGACACCTGTGATTTGCAATTGGAGCTGGGTGACGCTGATGATAATAGAGCTGTAGGAATCGAAAGGCTGCTGTCTGATTATGACCAAACCATCTCCCTGGTACCTTCGGGTAATGAACGATATGCCAGGCGGGATTAACACCCACTCATGTTCAACCAAAATTATGCGGGGAAGGAGAAGATTATGGCCAATAAGAAGGTGGCTGACCAAATTGAGAATTATAAGGATGCGGTTATTCAACATGGAACTCTCAGCAATCGGATTTATCTCATGCATTTGGGCGAAGCAAACCCTGAAGAAGTCATAGCATTTCTTAACAAAATGGCGGTGAAGAATGGTTATACTAAAATATTTGCGAAAATACCTAAAAAAAAGGCTGATGCCTTTATCGATCAGGGCTATCACATTGAGGCAGTTATTCCTCTGTTCTATAAGCTGCAAGATGAAGGTGTTTTCCTGGGGAAGTATTTATCTGCTGATCGATCCAAATTAAAAATGGCTGAGCAGATTGATGCATACCTGCAACTGGCGCATTCTCATGCCTCAGAGCATCCTGAACATGTCTCCCTTCTGGAAGGAGCAAATATTCGTGAATGTATGCCCGGAGATATTAAGGAAATGAGTGCGCTTTATCGAACAGTTTTTGAAACCTACCCCTTTCCAATTCATGATCCGGGTTACATTCGTGACACCATGCAATTTAACACTCGATATTTTGGTGTTGAAATGTCAGGCAGATTGATCGCACTTTCTTCTGCAGAAATGTGTCCAGCTTCCCAAAATGTAGAGATGACTGATTTTGCGACTGATCCTGCATGGTTAGGACATCGACTGGCAGTTTGCTTATTAGAAAGAATGGAGCAAGAGATGATGTTACATAATATTACTTCTGCATATACCATTGCACGCGCGCTCTCGCCAGCTATGAACATCAGCTTTGCCAAAAGGGGTTACTTTTATGGCGGAACTTTGATAAACAATACCAATATAGCCGGACAAATCGAGAGTATGAATGTATGGTATAAGTTTCTGGTATAAAACTAGATAATGGCGCTTAGAAAAGCACGGCTTCTCTCATTTTGGGGCCGGTCAAAGATATCTTCGGGAGTTCCTGCTTCCAGTATTTGTCCATTATCCATGAATATCACACGGTCTGCTACCTCGCGGGCAAAACCCATCTCATGGGTTACTACCACCATGGTCATCCCTTCACGGGCCAGTTCTTTCATAACTGCCAAAACCTCACCTACCAATTCAGGATCCAGGGCCGATGTAGGCTCATCAAAAAGCATTACCACCGGTTCCATGGCCAGGGCTCTGGCAATAGCAACTCGCTGTTTCTGTCCCCCGGAAAGTTTTGCAGGATATACTCTTTCTTTGTCAGTCAGGTCAACTTTTTCTATATAATGACAGGCAATTTTTTTTGCTTCAAATTTACTAATCTTCCTTACTTGAGTTAGTCCTTCCATAACATTTTCTATAACCGTTTTGTGAGGAAACAGGTTAAAATGCTGAAAAACCATGCCCACTCGGGCCCGCATTTGATTTATTTCCCGCTCATTTTTTTCGTTAAGTAATTGGCCCTCAATATAAATCTTGCCCTGATCGCTGTATTCCAGAAAATTAATACACCTTAGCAAAGTGCTTTTTCCCGAACCACTGGCCCCAATTATTACTACCACTTCCGATTTTTTTACCTTCAGTTCAATTCCTTCTAATACTTGTAAGTCACCAAAGGATTTATGCAGGTTTTCAATTTTTAACATAATTCCACCTCCTGGTCAGTTACTTGTTGTCTACGTTTAACCATTCTTCCAGGTGATTAACCAGCCAAGTAAAAATACTTGTATAAAACAGATAGAAAATAGCAGCAATAGTCAGCATTTCAAGCATTTTATAATTAGCAGCGGCCAGTCTTTGGGCTTGTAATAATACTTCATTAATAGTTATGGCACTGGCCAGGGATGAGTCCTTTAAAGCAATAATAAACTGGTTGCCTAAAGGCGGTATCGACCGCTTAAATGCCTGGGGCAGGATTATTCGAATCATCGCTCGCGGATAACTCATTCCCAAGGACCGTGCTGCCTCCATTTGTCCATGGTCAATAGACTGGATGGAACCACGGAATATTTCTGTAATGTATGCTCCGTTATGAATGCCCAGTGCCAGAAAAGCAGCAGTTAGTGAATCCAGACTCAAGGTTTGGCGTAAAACATAGAAAAAAATAAAAAGCTGCAGAAGTAATGGAGTCCCCCGGATGACAAAAATATAGATGTGTGCAATGGCATTAATCCACCATTTATTGGAAATACGTAAAAAAGCACCAACTAAACCCAGCAATACACCAATAATTATGCCTAGAATTGTTATTTGCAGAGTCATCCAGGCTGCAGGTAAGAAGAAGGGTATATATTTGATAATTACATTAATAAACTCCATTTTTAATACTCCTGCCAAACCATATAAGAAAAACTATTTGGTACTAATATCCTGCTTAAGCCATTTTTCGCTCAGGGTACTCAAGGTGCCATCATCGTGCATGGCTTGCAGAACTTCATTAACGGCCTCTCTTAATGTGTCATCTTCCTGGCGAAAAGCAACTGCGATATCTTCACTTCTTAATGGCTTGCCCAGTAATTTAACATCGAATTCGCTGTTATTTATAGCAGTTATTCCTACTACCCGGTCGGTTATTACTGCATCCAGGTTTTTATTTTGCAATTCCATTAATGTCTGGTTATCATCTTTATATAATTTAACATCAGCCTTCAATTTGTTGGCATCACCTTCAAAGGTGGTTCCAGTAACCAAACCTACTTTTTTTCCTTCTAATTCTTCTTTACTCTGTAAAAGGCTGTCTTCCCGTACTAATAGCTGGGCACCGGAATAGTAGTACGGTATTGAAAAGTCAACTACCGCATTTCTTTCCTCGGTTATGGCCATACTGCCCAAGATACCGTCGTATACACCAGACCTGAGTCCTTCAACAATTCCACTCCACTCGTTGGGCACTGCTTTGAACTCTACATCTAATCTTTTAGCAACCTCGTTGCAAACATCAATATCAAAGCCAACCAGTTGATTTTTTTCATCATAATAATTAAAAGGAGGATAACCACCGCTCATTGAAAATGTGATTTCTCCTGCATTTTTCACACGTTCCAGCGAGTTATCCCCTTGTTCGTTCTGATTTATCGAGCTAGTCTCTTTTTCATTCTGACCACATCCTGAGATCAACAGACCTAAAGTAAATATCATCACCAAGGTGATGACCAAAAGCTGATTTTTTTTCACTAGTTGTTCCCCCTTCCTTGTTATGCGCAATACAATAATATTCTCCTTAAGTACGTACTAACAAATAATCTATCTACCTCCTTCCTGAAAAGCAGATCGATTCTGTTGACAAATATTATATTGTTATGACCGGAAAAGGAATAGAAAAAGGCCGAGAAGATCGGCCTAAAAAGCAGTATTCTTCCCTTTCCACGCCTACGAGGTTAGCTGACGGATTCGGGCCAAAGGCAGCCCTACTCATTTTTAATGAGATTCACCCCAAAAATTGGGTCCCCCGCTCTTACATTTAAGATTCGGCGTCAACAGAATAGTTTGTTGAATTATTCTGATATACCATTTTAGTATAGCATATAGCGAATTTACTCCCAAAGTTGATATCATGCTATAGTATGGCAAATATCCAACTCAGATGTTCTGAGATAAAAACTACTCCCAATAACTCCCTATGACATGATATAGCTAATCTATCCTATGATATCATGGGTAAAATTAATATTTCAGACAATTATTTGCAGTGGCGTTCTTCTTTTTTAGCAGACTAAACATCTAGTTTTCTGGGCTCAAGTCTTTGGTAGATGGTTCTCTTTCTTGTTTATGAATCTCCCGAATAGTACTTTGTACTTATGGATGTTTTACATAATAAGTGGTTAAACGGGAAATATATTGACAGCAAATAATTTTTGGAAGGATGAAAGAGTATGGCAAATTTTCCGTTTGGACTGATAGCCCTGGTCGTAATATCAATACTGATATACTTCGGAGTGGCCCATCGGGTTCTAGATCGTCTGCGTTTAAGTGACAAAGGGGCTTTAGCTGTTATTGCTTTGATTATTGTTGGAAGCTTTATCGATATTCCGGTTACCTCCAGAATTACTATTAATCTGGGCGGGATTATAGCGGTGGGTCTGGCCATATATGTTTGGCTGGGGGCAGGGACTGGTTTCGAGAAAACAAGAGCTATTATTGCAGCAGCCGTTACTGCGTTAGCCTTATTCCTAGCTGGCAGATTTCTGGGTGCGGAGCCGGAACAAATATTTATTGATCCCATTTATATTTATCCCCTGGTAGCAGGTGTTGTTGGTTATCTGGCAGGAAGGTCACGGCGCGGCGCCTTCTTTGCAGCGGTTATGGGTGTTCTGGCTCTGGATATAGCGCAATATTTTTATTTGGTTAACAGCGGTGTGCGCGGAACAGTACATGTAGGCGGAGCCGGGGCTTTTGATTCTTTAATACTTGCTGGAATATTGGCTGTTCTGCTGGCTGAGATAATAGGAGAAACTCTGGAACGCATGCAAGGCGGGCCGGAAACTGAGGGCAGACCGGAAGAACTTATCAGAAATCTCAGAGAGCCTGAAGTTGCTCAAAAACCGTTGCCTCAGCAGGATAACAGTAGCAATCGGAATCAGGATGAAGGGAGAGATGAACATGAATAAGCAGCAGTCTGTAAGCATATTACTGGTGCTTACTTTGTTTTTATCACTGATAACCCCGGCAGCTTTTGCCGTTGATCAAAATGTATCTTCAAACACATACTACACTCTGCTTGATGAAAATAATAATCTTATCCACCAGACTGGTTCCAAGGTGTATCCGGGTGATGAATATATAAGTGCAAATAATTCACGTTACAAAGTTGTCGAGCTTACCGGCCATACAGCACATTGTATCTACCAGGGTCAGGAAAAAATGCCGGTTATGGAATATGATCAAAGACAAAATGCCTGGATATTCAATCAGGCGGTACCGGCAGCGGCCAATAAAAAGCCTGTTATTGCCGTCTATCATACTCATAGTGACGAGTCCTATATTCCTGGTGACGGTAAAGAAAGCATAGAAGGAAATGGCGGTATTTACGATGTGGGAGAGGTTCTGGTGGAGAAGCTGAAAAAAATAGGTTTTGATGTAGAATACAGCCAAAATAATCATAACCCGCATGATATCAATGCATATAATCGTTCGCGAAGAACAGCCGCCAGCTTGCTGAAAAAAAGCCAGTCGGATGCTATCATTGATGTTCACCGGGATGCAGTACCCGCCTCGCAATACCAGGCACAAGTGGGCGGTGAGGATGTCACCAAGATTAAATTGGTAGTTGGACGCAGCAATCCCAACATGAAAAGCAACATGGAGTTCGCCAAAAAAATGAAGGCTGTTATGGATAAAAAACAACCGGGTTTATCCAATGGTATATATATTGGTAAAGGAGACTATAACCAGGATCTCAGCCCGCGGTCGATGTTGATTGAAGTTGGAGCACATACCAATAAGAAAGAAGATGCCGAGAAAGGAGTTGCCCTTTTTGCCGAGACTTTGCCAACTGTAATGGGTATATCGCTTAACAATAACTCAACAAATGAACCAGCCAAAAAACCCCTTGGCACCGGAGATAATCAGGGTGCTGGAACAACAGTATTAATATTGTTGATTGCAGTTGCCGCTGCCGCAGGAGGTTATTATTTTCTAAATAAGGGCAGAAACCAATAGGTGGAAAAATATCTGATAGCTGTTTTGGCAGGTATAATAAGCGGGTTTGCCGATAGGTGGCTTATGTTGCGGAGTGATTATCGCTACTATCCCACTTATCCGCATGCCTATTTTACGCACCTGGCGTTAGGCTTTATTGCGGCCAGTCTGGGGGCAGTCGCAATTCCCGCCTTGGCCAAGCCGGACTATGTTGCTGTAACCTTTCTGGTTCTGGCTGCCCAGCAGTTTCGTGATATTCGCAATATGGAGAGAGAAACCCTGAATAATCTTGAAAAAACTAAATTAATTCCCAGGGGAAATGACTATATTGAGGGGATAGCACGGGTATTTGAAGCCAGAAACTATCTGGTTATTCTAACTGCCCTGATAAACAGTGGAATCGTTTATTATTTGGGGTGGCAATATGTTTTTATATCTGCGCCCCTTTGTTTTATGGTTTCACTTAAAATGATGGCCGGGTCACATGTTGGAGATATAGCCCAAATTGAAACAGGCAAGCTTTTCTTTGATGGTTCCATGCTCAGAGTCAATGATGTTGTAATAATGAATGTTGGTTTACATGCCGATCGGGAAAAAATCCTGGAAGAAGGGATGGGCGTTATCATCAAACCGATTGATGATAATGCTCGTTTAACCCTGGATGCTCCCGGGCAGAGAATGGCTATAATTCATGATGCAGTATCAATATTGGGCAGCAAGGTAGATATGAGCGAAACTCAGTTTGCACCATTGGCTAGAAAACATATTGATAAGGGTTATCTGGCTATGTTTCTGCTGGCCAATGAGCCTGATATTGATTACCTGATAGAAATCATCAAGAGAGTTCCGGTTCTGGAATCAACCCGGGGTACTTCTCTAAACAGTTTTTATGGAAGAAAGGCGGCTGATTAATGGATATAGCTATAAAAGAATGTATTTTGGCTATAGTCGCCATCGAAGGTGCGAGAGCAGAGGGAGGAGGCTGCCCGGTTTTTTTGGCAAAGAATATTCAGGAACAGGAAAAAACCAGTCTTTATTTAGCGCGAATTCTAGGTGGTGTAGTACATGACCTGGAAAATGGAATTTTAATAATTTGCAAACATTGATTGCGGGGGGTATTTCATGAAGATTATATATCATTGTTTTGGAGGTTCTCACTCATCGGTCTTGGCATCTGCGATTCATTTGGGACTAATTGATAAAAGCCGATTGCCTTCAATGGAAGAAATGATGACTATACCTTATTATGATAAAACGACTAATGAAGATTTTGGATCGATCCGGTTTATGGGAATTGATGAATTTAAAAATGAAGTATATGTTTTAGGCAAAAAAAGCATGGGTAATCGCTATTCCAATATATTGCTGGGAATTGCCGAGATATTAGGTGTTAGAGATGACTTGATAAGTGTTAATTGCATGAATCAAGTTAACTGGAGTATGAAGATAGGCGGTTTTACATCAAGAAGAATGGGTCTGGACAAATTGGCCAGACCAGTACTCGGAAGCGGATCGCGCAATGCTTTCTTTAGTTTGGTTAATTTGGTGGAGTATACTCGTCTGCAATGCATGAAAAAAGTGCAGGTATCATAAAATGAAAATTATTTTTTTGGGAACTACCGGTGTTCATCACAGCCTAATTGCTGCCTATGTTTATTTGCAGAGATTACCTGATAGAGATTTTAAGATGATTCCAGGCTTTAGTGATATCAAAAAAGATGACAGCGGATTCCCCTTATTTATTGATGAGGATAGTTTGGGCAATCAGGTTTATACCTTAGGGGCTGGCAGAGAAGTATTAATGGCTCAGAAAACCATTGGGGATCTGGTTAATGTTTTAGGATTCTCAAATGAAGATCTGGTCGTAAAGCCGGTGAGGATTAAGGGGGAACAGCTGCTGCTGATGCTGGAAAAGATTTCTAATATTCTGGGCGGGGAGAGTATTAGTTTACTGCTATCCAATTATATTGTGCAGAAGGAATTCCATCGCATTTTGAAGGAGGTAGAAAATTTTCGGCTCGAAACTAAGAAATTGCATTTACATTAACTTCTTTTAACTCCTATTCAATATGCTATAAAACCTCTGACAGGTATCTGTTGTAATTTATTAACTCAGCTTTCGTAGTTGACATATTATGCGACATAACTAATGTGCTTGTCATTGCTATGAAACTCGCGTGCTTGTCATTGCGAGGAGCGTAAGCGACGCGGCAATCTTCCCTCGTAATTGATTACGTAAACGAAAAGCGCAGATCATTTTTCATTTATTGACAATGACCGGGGAAGATTGCCGCGCTGCGCTCGCAATGACAGGAAGGCGCTGCGCTCGCAATGACAAGTACGCTAGTTTCATAACAATGACAAGCACACTAGTTTCATAGCTATGACATATAAGATAGCTCGCGATGTTCGTCAATATGGAATTTTAAACAGTTATTTTATTGCTTTTTCGGGCTTTTCAGCCTGTTCTTTTGGTCAGAAAGTTGAGTTATTAATAACAAGATAATTTTATAACGAATTGATGACTTTTAGATGCAACTTGCGAAGTGCTGGCTTTTAACGGATAATTGTATAAATAATTAGGTTAGAGGTAATTAGCATGGTAGCCCAGATAAAAGAGGTTGTTAAAGGCAGTATTGCTGAAGAAATTGGAATTGAAGCCGGCGATGAGATTTTATCGATTGACGGCTTTGAAATCAAAGATATAATAGACTATCGGTTCTATTCACATGATAACTGTATTCAAATAGAGCTTAGAAAAGCTGATCAGGAATTATGGTCGCTGGAAATCGAAAAAGATTATGATGAGGAAATGGGCATAGTTTTTGATGATTTAATCTTTG
>JAQUBU010000009.1 GCA_028686565.1 Syntrophomonadaceae bacterium | reverse complement strand
CCCAGCAAAGGATAATTTTCACCAAAGAAATGAAAAAGCATCACACTATACTATTTCCCCAGATGTCACCGATGCATTTTGAGTTTTTGGAAGCGGTATTCAAAAGCGAAGGATACAATATAGAATTGCTGCCTGAGGCAGGAAAGCAGGCGGTGGAGGCAGGAATTAAATATGTAAATAATGATGCATGTTATCCAGCCATTATAGTTATAGGGCAACTGCTGGAAGCCCTGATGTCCGGCAAATATGACCTTGCCAATACCTCAGTAGTCATCAGCCAGACCGGGGGCGGATGCCGCGCAAGCAACTATATCGCGCTGCTGCGCAAGGCGCTAAAAGAGGCAGGGTTGGAAAACATACCAGTATTATCAGCAAACCTATACGGAGCTGAAAAGAATCCAGGCTTCAAAATCACTCTCAAGCTTATAAAAAAGGCGATTACCGCAGTTATCTATGGCGATCTGCTGATGCGGGTTCTGCACCGGGTGCGGCCGTATGAAAAAATACCGGGCTCGGCGGACCTGCTTTATGAAAGATGGGCTGTGCGCTGTAAAGAACAGCTTGCAACTGGCCCTAAAGAGGATTTTAATGCCAATTTGCGGGGAATTGTTGAAGAGTTTGACCAACTCGAAATATCAAGTCAGCAAAAGCCCCGGGTGGGTGTGGTAGGAGAAATTCTGGTTAAATACCATCCGGCTGCCAATAACCATATTATAAAAATCCTGGAAAACGAGGGTGCGGAAGTGGTCTTGCCCGACCTGATGGATTTTTTCCTTTACTGTGCCTATGATTATATCTTTGATGCCAGGAATCTGGCGGGCAAAGCCAGCAGTTTATATATCGGGAGGTTCTTCATTTATTATCTGGAAAGTAAACGGCAGCTTGTGAATTCCCTGCTGGACCAAAGTGAACGTTTTAAATCAGCCGCTCCCATTTATCATAAGGCCAGCGAGGCTGGCCGCATCATGTCGCTGGGGCACCATTGCGGTGAGGGATGGCTTTTAACCGCAGAAATGATTGATCTGATTAATAATGGGGTACCAAATATTGTCTGTGTGCAGCCATTTGGCTGTCTTCCGAACCATGTTACCGGCAAAGGTATGATGAAGGAACTAAAAAGCAATTACCCACAGGCAAATATAATGGCCTTGGATTATGATCCCGGTGCCAGTGAAGTAAATCAACTCAATCGAATTAAACTGATGCTTTCCGCAGCTTTCAAAAATATGCAAGCCAGGAGCGATTCTTATTCAGGAATTGAACCTTCAAAAACCCTGGTATTTGAAGGTTCCGGGGACAGCTTGCTTTTATCACATTTAAAATAATATCTGATTCGATAACATTAAGAGGCGCGAGCCTCTTTTTTATCTGTTGAAATAAGCTATTGTTAAACTGGCAAGAATATATATACATATCAGTGCGGCATTAGGAGTGAGGAGAAGAATAAAACAAGGCCGGGTATACTTTTCCATGGTGTGAGACTGGGCCGCGAATACTTTTCTTTATCGCTGTATTGAACAAAATTTAGCAATAGGGGTTTACCTTTTCAAGCAAGAATACTAAAATAATATAAAAGTCAAACAAAGTCAAAGGAAGAGTTGCATGAAGAAAAGCTTGGCGGATAGAATAGAACAATATATAAAGGTACTAATTGCCAGAAGCGAAGAGAACCAAATTATAATTCAAAGATTGGAACTGGCTGAGACTTTTTGTTGTGTACCTTCACAAGTAACATATGTAATTGGAACCAGGTTCACTGAAAAAACCGGCTATTCTACCGAAAGCCGCAGAGGCGGAAAGGGCTATATACGAATCAGTATGATGGATGATGAAGAAATCAGCAGCGATTTAAGCAAAAGAGAATTAATAGTGTTTATAGATAAGCTTTTAGCGGCTAAGCTTTTGAGTAAAAACGAAGAAGAACTGATCAAAAATATAATATTGCACAGTTCTCAAAATATGTCTTCGGACCAAAGGATACAGCTCTATAATTCTATACGCTTTGCTCTGGATGATTTTATCAGGTGAAAAACGCTTAGGAGCGATGGTGTTATGCGAAATACTTTTATTCAAAAATATGAGGGGGGTTCAAAATGTTTTGTCAGGAATGCAAGGAAAGACCAGCTACGGTTCATTTGACGCAGATGTTTAACGGTAATAAGATTGAAACCCACTTATGTGAACAGTGTGCTGCACAAAAGGGCGCAGTTATGTTTGATGTTGACAATAAATTTTCCATTTCCAATCTGCTAGGGAGTTTCTTTGGCAATAACTACAATATGCCGGAATTGATGTCCAACTCTCAAAGCAGCAAATGTCCAGACTGTGGAATGAATTTTTATGATATAAGGCAAACGGGAAAGCTCGGATGTGCCCGATGTTATACATCCTTTGAACGGGAATTGCAGCCTAGTTTAAGAAGAATTCACGGGAATCGCCAGCATATAGGCAAAATACCTCTGCGGGGAGGAGAAAAGGTGCTTTTAAAACGGCAAATCGAGAAACTGAAATTTGATTTGCAGCAGTCGGTAGCCAACGAGGAATATGAAAAAGCCGCTCAAATTAGAGACCAGATTAAGGAAATCGAGAAAAAGGATGTTTAAGGTGGTGGCCGAAATGAGTATTACTAAACTACTGAATACTAATCATGTACGTTGGATGGATGCAGAAGGAGTACTGGAATCGGATATAGTCATCAGCAGCAGAGTGCGATTGGCAAGAAATTTAGATAAAGTGCCCTTTCCCCACCTGCTTAATAACGAATCAGGCCAGGAAAGTTTAAAAGCTATTAAGGAAGCCTGGGAAAAAAGCAATTATGAAGGATTGAAACAATTAGATTTATTAACCTTTGATCAAATTGGCGATCTTGATCGCCAGATATTGGTGGAAAAACATTTAATCAGCCCTAATCATGCCGGGAGCAGCGATGGTTTCAGGGGATTGATGGTTAATTGCAGCGGTTCAATGGCAATTATGATTAATGAAGAAGATCATTTGCGCATACAATGCTTATTACCTGGTCTGCAGCTTGAAGAATGCTTTAAAGAGGTAATAAAGTTAGATGATGCTTTTGAAGAGACACTGGATTTTGCATTTGATGATCGCAGAGGTTATTTAACCTCCTGCCCTACCAATGTAGGAACCGGAATGCGGGCCTCGATGATGTTGCATTTGCCGGCCTTGAGTATAAGCGGACAGGCGGCCTATATATTCCAAAACATCAGCCAGCTGGGTATGACAGTGCGGGGACTGTATGGGGAAGGGACAGAAGCCCAAGGTAATTTTTTCCAATTATCCAATCAGGTTACTTTAGGCCAAACGGAAGAGGATATTAACAGTAACCTTATAGCCATAACTGAACAGATTGTGGAGCAGGAAAGACTGTTGCGTACTAAATTAATCAGTGAAATGAAATACCAGCTTGAGGATCGGGTCGGACGGGCTTATGGGATTTTGACCAATGCCCGCTTGATTACCTCTAAGGAAGCTTTAGCCTTGCTGTCTGATGTTCGCCTTGGTGCTGATGCTGGTATCATAAAGAATATTAAAATCGAAGGACTTAATGAGTTGGTAGTAGCGATAAGACCAGCTCACCTTCAAAAAAAGGTGGGGCGTGAAATGGATGCCACACAACGTGATGTAGAGAGGGCAGCAGTAATTAAAGAGAAGCTTTTAGCCAGTCAGGGAATCAATGGTTAAGAAATAATAAACCGGGTACATCTCTAAAGGATTGTTTCCCAAGCTAAAAAGGAGGTAATAAAATGTTTAGAAGATTCACACAGAGAGCTAAAAATGCCGTTGTTCACGGACAAGAAGAAGCCAGACAGCTAAATCATTCAGCAATTGGCACTGAACACATTCTCCTGGGATTACTAAGAGAAGGTGAAGGTGTAGGTGCCAGGGCTTTGCTTAATTTGGGCATAGATTTGGAAAAAGTACGCGAAGAAGTGAATAAAGTCATTGGCAGGAATAATGGAGAGGAAGAAAAAGCTGCGGGTGATCTGCCCGTAACTCCGCGTGCCAAAAAAGTCTTTAATCTGGCTTTTGATGAAGCCCGGTTACAGGGAGTAAATTATGTGGGAACCGAGCACTTGCTTCTGGCAGTACTGCGTGAGGAAGAAGGGGTAGCAGGACAGGTGCTCCTATCCATGGGGATTAAAATGGATGATATCCGTGAACAGGTAATGCTGCTGATGGGAAATGAGTCAACCAACAACGCAAACCATTCTTATTCTGATAATATTGGAACTCAAACACCACCTGTGCAGGCCAAGAAAAAGACTCGGAGCAAGACACCGACTCTGGATGCTTTCAGTCGCGATCTCACTCAGGATGCGGTTGAAGGCAGATTGGACCCGGTTATCGGCAGAAGTATGGAAATTGAAAGGGTAATTCAGATTCTCTCCCGCCGGACCAAAAACAATCCGGTTTTAATAGGTGATCCGGGAGTTGGTAAAACTGCTGTTATTGAAGGCTTAGCCCAGAGAATCACCGATAATCAGATACCAGAAATACTATCCAACAAAAGGGTAGTAGCCCTTGATCTGTCGGCTATGGTAGCTGGCACCAAATACCGGGGCGAATTTGAAGAAAGATTAACCAGGATCGTTAGTGAAATCAAATCATCCCGCGAAGTAATTATATTCATTGATGAATTGCATACCATTGTCGGCGCTGGTGCTGCTGAAGGGGCCATAGATGCTGCCAATATCCTGAAACCATCCCTGGCCCGGGGTGAATTTCAGTGTATTGGGGCGACTACTTTAAATGAATACCGCAAACACATTGAAAAAGATGCTGCCCTGGAAAGAAGATTTCAGCCAATAATCGTAGATGAACCAAGTGTGGAGCAAAGCATTGAAATACTTAAAGGCTTGCGGGACCGCTATGAAGCTCATCATGGAGTCAAGATCAGTGATGAAGCCATCGAAGCCGCCGCAAAGCTCTCGGCCCGCTATATCAGTGATCGTTTTCTGCCGGACAAGGCAATTGATTTAATTGATGAAGCCTCATCGAAAGTAAGGCTTAGCAACTATATTGTCCCCGATCAGCTTAAAACCATGGAATTGCGACTAATTGAAGTAATAAAAGAAAAAGAAGAGGCGATAAATGCTCAGGAATATGAAAAAGCAGCTCATCTAAGGGATGAGGAACAAAAACTTAAAGACGAAATCGAAAATGAACGCAAGGATTGGTCCAATCGGAGGAGTCTATACGCAGGTGCAGTGGGTGAAGAGGAAATAGCTGTTGTGGTTTCAAATTGGACCGGAATCCCGGTAAGCAAACTGGCAGCTACCGAAACCGAAAGACTGGTGCATTTGGAAGATATATTGCATAAAAGAGTAATAGGACAAGAAGAAGCGGTAAAATCAGTTGCCCGGGCTGTACGCCGCGCAAGAGCAGGACTGAAGAATCCTAAGCGGCCTATTGGCTCATTTGTCTTTTTGGGTCCCACTGGTGTAGGGAAAACCGAATTGGCACGCAGTCTTGCTGAAGCTATGTTTGGCAGTGAAGACACTGTTATTCGTTTGGACATGTCGGAATATATGGAAAAACATGCGGTAGCCAGGATGATTGGCTCTCCTCCAGGTTATGTGGGTTATGATGAAGGCGGGCAGCTTACGGAGAAAGTCCGGAGAAAGCCCTATGCTGTAATCCTTCTGGATGAAATAGAAAAAGCCCACCCGGATGTTTTCAATATCCTGCTGCAGGTGATGGAAGATGGAAGATTAACCGATGGTCAGGGAAGAACAGTTAATTTTCGTAATGCCGTGATTATTATGACTTCCAATGTGGGGGCAGAATCCATAAAGAACAGCCGCAAAGTTGGTTTTTCCAGTGCGGTTGACGAGGCTGAGAACTATAACCAGATGAAAGATCGGGTTATGGAACAAATGAAACATACATTTAAACCCGAATTCATGAACCGTATTGATGAAATAATTGTTTTCCAGAGTCTCAATGAAAACGAGCTAAAAGAAATAGTAGAATTATTGCTGGTGGATCTTAAGCAGAGGATTATTGAAAATGGCTTTGATCTCGAAATAAGCGAAAAAGCCAAGGAAGTAATTATGAAAGAGGGCTATAATCCGGCTTATGGAGCCAGGCCCATAAAGCGAGCCATTCAGAAACTATTGGAAGATACTATATCAGAAGAGATACTAAAAAATACCATTAAACCAGGGGACAAAATAGTGGTTGATGCTGAGGGTAATAAGATAGTGGTTCAAAAGTCCCAGTAAACAAGGGCGATTTATAGCCGGAATTACACAGAGACAAGCAAGATAATTAGTATATAATTGTTTTTAGGAGAATATTAAATGGGTAAAATTACTAGCAAATTCGTTTGTAGCGAATGTGGCTATGAAACTGCCAAATGGTTGGGGAAGTGTCCGGGATGTTCGGCGTGGAGTACTTTAGTTGAAGAGAGCAGGGAAAGAAAAAAGCGTGCGCCCGGATCCAGAACTATTGCCGCAGTTCCACTAAATTCCATAGCGGATAATGAGATTAGCCGGTTCAGTACCGGGATGGGGGAGTGGGACCGGGTTCTTGGGGGCGGAATAGTTCCCGGCTCTTTAATTTTGCTGGGTGGAGATCCGGGTATTGGAAAGTCAACTTTGCTGTTGCAGGCAGCTGATTTTCTAGCCCGAAAAGGCAAAAGGGTCTTATATTTATCAGGTGAAGAATCATTAAAACAAATTAGATTGCGTTCCATTCGCCTGGGAATTGCAAGTGATGAAATACTATTATTAAATGAGCAGGATATTGATTTGCTCCCTGGATATGTTGAGGAATTAGACCCTGATTTATTAATAATTGATTCCATACAAAGTGTTTTCTCAAAAAACATATCCTCCATTCCGGGCAGTGTTTCTCAGCTTAGGGAATGCACTGCCCGGATAATGGATATTGCTAAAAAGATGGAGAAGGCAGTTGTGCTGGTTGGACATGTAACCAAGGATGGAGCTTTGGCAGGGCCCAAGGTTCTTGAACATATGGTTGACGTAGTAGTATATTTTGAAGGTGAGAAAAACTTTTCTTTCCGGATTCTGCGTGGGGTTAAAAACCGCTTCGGCTCAACTGATGAAATTGGTTTGCTGGAAATGAGCGGGCAAGGACTGGTTGAAGTTTTAGATCCTTCCTATATATTTTTAAGCAGGAATCAGGAAGATACTACCGGTTCAGCTATAGTAGCGAGTTTTGAAGGCAGCAGGACATTGCTGATCGAAATCCAGGCCCTGGTTTCTCCCGCCGGGTCAGGTTATGCCAAACGTATGGCCTCAGGCATAGACCAGAACCGTCTGGCCCTAATTATTGCGGTATTGGAAAAAAGGAGGGGCTATAATCTCTCTTTGCATGATGTCTATCTTAAGGTTACCGGGGGAATGTTTTTGAAAGATCCTTCGGTTGATCTGGGCATAGCAGCAGCCATTATATCAAGTTATCTGGAATGTCCTTTGCCGATAAATACGGTGTTTAGCGGGGAATTAAGTTTGTCCGGACAGATACGAGCTATACCCTTTCTGGATTTGCGTCTGAAAGAGGTTGAAAAAATGGGTTACAAAAGAGTTGTAATACCAGCACGAGCTGAAAAAACAGGTGCTTATCAAAGTAATCTGGAATTGATAGAAATCAATAATATAGATGATCTAATTGCTGCAGTAATGGAGGGATGATCCGGGATGGAAGAGAAGATTTATAGCGGAATATTCAAAAAGTACTTACAAATGATGGCCCCAGGGACTGTATTCAGGTTGGGAATTGAAAATGTACTGCATGCAGATACGGGCGGACTAATAGTAGTAGGTGATTCACCTGAGGTTATGAGCCTCTTGAGTGGAGGCTTTCATCTTGACTGTGAGTTCACGCCCTCCCGGCTTTATGAACTGGCCAAGATGGATGGAGCAATAATCACCAATAATGATGCTTCCCGGATAGTAGTTGCCAATGCACAAATGGACCCAGATTCCTCGATTAATTCTGATGAAACTGGTATTCGCCATCGTACTGCGGAAAGATTGGCTCGCCAAACCGGTCAGCTGGTAGTTGCCATATCTCAGCGCCGCAAGGTGGTTACGTTATATCAAGGGAACATAGTATTTCGCTTGCGTGACCTGGCATCTATCCTGGTCAAAGCGAATCAAGCCTTACAGACACTGGAAAAATACCGTAATGTTCTGCTTAGGGAACTCCAGCGTTTGGGAGGACTGGAATTCGAAGATATGGTAACAGTCTCTGAAGTTTGTAAAGTTATCAGACGCAGTCTTAAAGTACTCAATATAGCAGCCGAGATCGAAAACTATATAGTTGAACTGGGTACTGAAGGCAGGCTGGTAAAGATGCAATTGGATGAAATGATTGCCAGTGTAGAAGAAGAAGCATTGTTTATAATTCAGGATTATTCCAACACCCATGATAAAGCACCCCAGGAATTGATGAACAGCATGAGAAAAGCATTTGAAGAAGATATTTCCGATGCGGTATTTATTGCCCGGATACTATCATTGGGTACCAGCAGCAGCCATCTGGACCAACAAATATCTTCGCGCGGCTACCGGATGCTGCATAAACTTCCCCGAATTCCGATATCAATTATCGAAAATCTGGTAAGTCGTTTTGGCTTGCTGGGTCATATATTACGCGCCAGTATAGAAGAACTGGATGATGTCGAAGGTATCGGCGAGGTCAGAGCCCGTTCTATAAAGATAGGGCTAAAGCGAATGCAGGAGCAGCTGCTTTTAGAGTACATGCTTTAGAAATCTTAAATAAATGATGGATGACTAATAATTAAATCCAAAATCTATATCAATAGCTAATTATTTTATCCAGCACTTCTCATTTTTTAGCAATCGCCATAAAGCAAAAAAAACCGCTTTGCAGCGGTCTTTTTATTTGCTCAAGTCATGTTAAAGATGCCCAGAGCCGAAGCTTTTTTGTATTCCTTGATGAAAACATCGTAAAGACTGATATCCAGGGTATTGCACAGAGCTGCGGTATAAAAGAGCAGTTTCCCCAATTCATTTATTACGATTTCTTCACAACTTGGACAAAGCTTGCCGTGTAAATGATTATCAAGATAATTGCGCAAGTCCTCAAACGTATTAATATGTTCTGAAAATTGCAGTTTTTCTGCCTGAATTGATAGGCAACCGCAGTCAGTGACTGACTTGGTAACGGAACGATTGACCCGACAGGTGGCTTCGGAAAGCTTGGAGAGTATATCTAAGATACTGCGATGCCTTATTAAAAGGTCACCAACCACATTTTGAAACTCATCACAAATCAAGTCCTTCATAAAAAGACTTGCCCCCCTTTTTATGTGATTTTTAAGCAGCGGAAGAAACTGCAAAGCATTTTCTTCCGTACCGCAACAACGAGGCGGGGATTAGAAAAAACCGCCGCCTGTTTTGTTAATAGGAATCCTCAACATTTAAAGAACAATGAATATCGTTTCACCTTATTATAAAAATTATAGCCTTTGCTTTTGCGCTTTGTCAATAAAGCTGGATAGGGGACGAGAGGTCTGAAAGACAGAACCGTACTTGCTTGCCAACCAATATGATGCTTTCTCATGCTGATGATAGTATATGGTAACTTGTAACAAAGCAAGAATTAACATATTATGTAACAAAGAGAACAAGATTTAGGCTACTGAGAAAGGGGGAGTATTATGAAAGCAATAACAGTTAAAAAAAATGTTTACTGGGTTGGGGTGCAGGACCCGAATTTGCGTGTATTCGATATTGTAATGGAGACCGAATATGGTACCAGTTATAATTCATACCTGATTATCGGGAGTGAAAAAACTGCTCTGCTTGAAACTGTAAAGAGCCGGTTTTTTGACGAGTATTTGCAGGACCTGGAGAAGCTTGTGAGTGTATCAAAAATTGATTATCTGGTTTTGAATCATACCGAACCGGATCATTCAGGGTCGGTTAATCGTTTATTGGAAATAAACCCCGAGCTTACCGTAATTGGCAGTCCTCCGGCAATTGAATTTCTTGAGGAAATATGCAATTGCAGTTTTAAATCGAGGGCTGTTGGTCAAGGCAGTAAACTTAGTTTGGGTGACAAAAACATCCAGTTCATCGGTGCCCCTCTTTTACACTGGCCTGACTCAATATACAGTTATTTAGCTGAGGACAAGATTCTATTCACTTGCGATTCTTTCGGCAGCCACTATTCCAGCCCCCAAATTTTCGATGACCTTATCAAAGAAGATTACAGTACAGCATTCAAATACTATTTTGATATGATTATGGGGCCGTTTAAACCTCAAGTTATAAAAGCTCTGGATAGAATAAAGGATTTGGATATCGAGATTATCTGCCCGGGGCATGGGCCGGTTTTACGCCGCAATCTTGCTGATTACCTGCAAACCTATCGAAGCTGGGCTGCACCAGCAACTCAGAAGGAAACCTGTCCCAAAATAGTGATAGCTTACTACACTGCCTATGGCTATACAGAACAAATGGCTCAAGCGATAGTGAAAGGCTTGGAAAAAGCCGGGGATTTTGACCTGAAAGTATTCAACCTGCTGGATTGCTCACTTGAGGATGTTTTGGGCGAAATTGAAAATGCACAGGGTTTATTAATCGGTTCCCCAACCATCAATAAGGACACCCTACCCCCGGTATGGAACTTGCTAAGCCAACTCTCTCCTATTATTCATCATGGAATAGTTGCAGCAGCTTTCGGTGCCTATGGTTGGAGCGGTGAGGCGGTACCCAATATTGAAAAACGATTATTGATGCTGCGTATGAATGTTCTGCCAGGTTTCAGAAGGAGATTTAAGCCTTCTAAATTGCAAATGGAAGAAGCAGAGGGATTTGGTGCGGACTTTGGCAAGGCGGTTCTGGCTGGCGACTTAGATTTGCTTAACCAGAATTTTATAAATGATAGCAGTGAACAACCCAAAACACCCGAAGGGGATTATCAGAAAAAATATGAAAACCAGGATATCATAGTATATTGGGACCCGCACCGCTGTATGCATGACACCCAATGTTACACTCGTTTCCCTCATATTTATGATCCCGAAGCCAGGCCGTGGGTAAAAATTGATGCTGCTCCGGCCGAAGTAATAATTCGATCAATAAACAGATGTCCTTCAGGTGCGCTTAAATACTCGTTACCTGAAGGCTCTGCAGTAAATCCTGAACTGGCAAAAGGACCTGGTTTAATCAATAATTCGGCCAAATAGAAAAATACGTTGCTAGCAATATACTTCAATAAATATACAAATTATCATATATGGTATAATTATCCTCCATATATAGAAGAATATCAATATCTATATATGGAGGTGAAATTATGTATATCAGGAGAAACATACCCAGGAGTTTGCTGGTTATTGCACTTATTTTTGGAATCTGGATAGCATATATCGCGTATTATTATTTTGGGCTTACAACAACCTGGAGAATTGGACTGGGTTTAGCGGCTTTTCTATGTTTTGCTTTAGTGTCCAAGATTACTATGTCCGGTGTTATGCAGATTCAGGAATCCTTTGATTGCTATCTGGACAATACTTCGCTGCAAACCCTCTTAGGAGGAACTCTGGGTTTGCTGTTGGGTATTGTAACAGGGGTTTTATGCAGCTATCCACTCTCGGTGATTGATGGGGTGGGGAAATATTTAACACTTGGGGTTTTTGTGTTTACAAGCTTGTCAGGCTTAAAAATTGGATTACGCCGATCCAATGATTTGCTGAAGATATTTCCCAATATGGAGCTTAACCAAAAGCAGGGTGCGTCAGCATTTATCTCCGGTAAGGTTCTTGATACCAGTGCAATAATTGATGGGCGGATTTTAGATGTTTATCTGGCTAATTTTCTGGAAGGGACTTTAATTGTACCAACTTTTGTTATTGAAGAGCTACAGCATATTGCTGATTCTTCCGATAATGTCAGGCGTAATAAAGGAAGACGCGGTTTGGAACTATTAGCTAAAATGCAGAAACATCCCCGCGTAAAAATTGATATAATTGAACCAGACATTTGGGAAGAACGAGAAGTAGATGCAAAATTAATACGTCTCTGTAAACAGATTGATGCTGCTATTATTACCAATGACTATAATCTGAATAAGGTTGCTGAATTGCAAGGAATTAAAGTATTAAACATAAATGAATTGACAAATGCCGTAAAAGTTATGGTATATCCGGGTGAAACCATGCACACCAGTATCGTTAGAGAAGGTAAGGAGAACGGGCAGGGTGTGGGTTATCTGGAAGACGGAACCATGGTAGTAGTTGAGGATGCTATTAATGACATAGGTAATGATCTTGAAGTGATGGTAACCAGTGTCTTTCAAACGGCAGCCGGACGAATGATTTTTACGCGCAAGCTCAAGGAAGAAAAGTCTATCAGCATTAATCAGTCTTTAAGGGATGTGCAAGAGGTGAATATATATGGATGACAACCTTCGGGTTGTTATAGCGGCCGCTGGTGCCGGAAGCCGGATGGGAAAGAAAATAAACAAGCAGTATATGCTGCTCAAATCCCGTCCTTTATTAACCTATTCGCTGGATGTTTTTGAGAAATCAGATTTGGTTGAGAAGATTGTCATAGTTGCTAGTGCTCAGGAAGTTGAGTACTGTGAGCGAGAGATTGTTAAAAAATACGGGTATAAGAAAGTAAATAAAGTCATAGCAGGAGGAAAAGAAAGACAGGACTCAATATGGGCCGGTCTGAAGCAGCTTGGCAATGACACCGCTTTTGTGGCTGTGCACGATGGTGCCCGGCCTTTTATTAGTGCCATGCTGATAGAGGAATTACTGCGGGAAGCCAGGGAATGGGGAGCTGCTATCCCCGGGGTAGCGGTTAAGGATACCCTGAAAAATGTGGACCGCGATGGTTTTGTGAGGCAAACTCTGGACAGGGCCAGTATTATTGCGGTGCAAACTCCCCAGATTTTCAAGTATGCGGAACTCTGCGAAGCATACGCAAATGCTTATGAAGAGGGCTTGTTAGTAACAGATGATGCTGGACTTTTCGAAAAATACATAGGCAGAGTCAAAGTAGTTACCGGAGATTATTTTAATATTAAAATTACCACTCCGGAGGATATGTTAATTGCCAAAGGTTTAATTAAATCATAAATACTTGACGGCAATGCCAAGCAAAATTTGAATTTCAAAATCTTAATATTGATTATCGGAGAAATGTTGCGCATTTCTCATTACATATTTTATCAAAGAGAAAATCAATTCAAAATTATGAATTATCCTTAATGGGGGAGGATCTTTTAGTGCGAATAGGTTGTGGATATGATGTGCATCGCTTGGCAGAAGGACGCAAGCTGGTTCTGGGAGGAGTGCAAATTCCGCATTCATTAGGACTTTTGGGACATTCCGATGCTGATGTTCTATTACATGCCATATGTGACGCTTTGTTGGGTGCAGCGGCTTTGGGGGATATAGGACACCATTTCCCCGACTCCGATAATCAGTATAAGAACATAAATAGTATGTTGCTTCTGAAGAAAGTAGGGCATAAGCTCAAAGAAGCAGGTTATGCGGTGGTTAATATTGACAGCACCATAGTTGCCCAGGAACCCCGACTGGCACCCCATATTAACGGAATGCGGGCGAATATTGCCAATACATTGGGGTTGGCTGTACAGCAGGTTAATGTTAAAGCTACTACAACTGAACAACTGGGCTTTGAAGGCCGCAAAGAAGGTATATCAGCTCAGGCTATAGTTTTAATCGACTAACCCTGTCTATGGAAAGGATGTACAAGCAAGCAGATTTGCTTAAAATAAATTAATATTACTTTTGTAAATATAAGGAGCGAAAACTCCTGGTTGATTTTATTAATACTTATTTTCGTAATAGGGAGGAAAAACATGAACAAGATTGTAGTAAGATTTGCACCAAGTCCAACTGGGCCATTACATATTGGGGGAGCGCGTTCCGCATTATTTAATTATTTATTTGCTGCCCACCAGGGTGGCAAAATGGTTTTGCGGATAGAAGACACCGATCTGGAGAGATCCCGCCGCGAATATGAAGATGAAATTATTGAATCCTTGCACTGGCTGGGACTGGAATGGGAGGAAGGTATAGACATACCAGGTGAAAACGGC
Organism: Syntrophomonadaceae bacterium; assembly: GCA_028686565.1. Lineage (GTDB taxonomy): Bacteria > Bacillota > Syntrophomonadia > Syntrophomonadales > Syntrophomonadaceae > JAQUBU01. The sequence goes on along the minus strand of JAQUBU010000009.1, from coordinate 7,161 downwards.
CCGTATCGGCAAACTGAACGTCTGGAGATATATCAAAAATATACCCGGCAATTACTTGAATCAGGACAGGCATATTACTGTTTTTGTACTGAAGAAGAGTTGGAGGAAGAGAGAAAGAATTTGCTCGCCAGCGGGGAGATGCAAAAATATTCAGGCAAGTGCCGCGATTTGAGTGCTGCAGAGAAAAAAGCAAAATTAGCTCAGGGAATCAAGCCTGCAGTCCGTTTCCGGATACCGCCTTGCGAAGAATATATTGTTGATGATCTGGTAAGAGGGAAGGTAAGCTTTGCCAGTGAAGATATCGGGGATTTTATCATTGTAAAATCAGATGGAATACCGACTTATAATTTTGCAGTAGTTATTGATGATGTTTTGATGGGAATAAGCCATGTAATTAGAGCCGAGGAACATTTATCGAATACCCCGCGTCAGTTGGCGCTTTATGATGCCCTAAAGCTAAATCGTCCCCAATTTGCCCACATATCGCTCATTTTAGGCAGTGACCGGCAGAAGATGAGCAAGCGGCACGGGGCTACTTCACTTATCCAATATCGCCGAATGGGCTATCTCCCCGAAGCACTGTTTAATTTTTTGTCTCTTATGGGCTGGTCGCCTGAGGGTGAAGAGGAAATCCTGTTGCCGGCTGAGATTATAGCAGCCTTTACTCTGGATAGAGTAGCCAAGAACCCTGCAGTTTTTGATTTGGATAAACTTAACTGGCTGAACCAGCAGTATATCAAAAAATTGGGGATTCAGGAACTGGCAGTTATGGTTAAGCCTTATCTGGAGGATTCGAACTGGAAGGAGCAGCTGAAAGAACTGGAAGACTATCGCTATGAATTGATGGTCCTTGCAGTTCGCGACCATCTGGTTGCTTTGAGTGATATAAGGCAAGAAGCAGAGGTTTTTCTGGGTGAATTAACTTATGAAAATGAAGCTAAACAATTGCTTAATGAAGAAGGTGTTTTGGCGGTTCTGGAAGCATTTCGTGATGGATTGCGGGAATCCATGCAGGCAGACGAAGTCAAAGCCTATCTAAAAGGCCTTACCAAGGAACTGAAGCTAAAACCTAAAAATGTATTCATGCCTGTACGCTGTGCTTTGAGCGGCCGGTCGCATGGCCCGGACCTGCCATTGATGGTGACGTTCTGGGGCTATAAAGAATTATTGCGCCGTCTGGAACAATCAATAAATATGATTAAACAGTCTCATTAGCATTGCTATGAAACTAGTGTACTTGTCACTGCAAGCGCAGCGCCAACCTGTCATTGCTATGAAATAGCGTACCTGTCATTGCAAGCGCAGCGCGGCAATCTTCCCTGGTAATTGTCAATAAATGGAAATGCTCTGACGCTTTTCGTTTATTGTGGTGCAGCTTTGCTGCATGACTAATTGCGAGCGCAGCGCCAACCTGTCATTGCAAGCGCAGCGCGGCAATCTTCCCCCGTAATTGATTATGAAAATGAAAAACGGTCTGACGCTTTTCGTTTATCGTGGCGGGTTATTACTCGTGATAATTGCGGGGAAATATTGAAGAGAAATGCTATCCATGAAGCAAGAAACTGTTTTCTATTGCTGCTGTATCAATGATATTACTGTTTTTTCTTTTGTGTATTGTTATTATTTGGCTCGCAATAATTACCGGCTTCACTGATTGACATTATTTTTTATGCTGCATATAATCTAAGTAATTAAATATTTAAATGCTAAGAATGGGAAGAGTAAGCATCTATCGCTGCCAGAGAGAAAAGGTCACCGGCTGAGAGCCTTTTTACGGTATGAAGTTGCTGAAAGTGCACCCGGGAGCAGATATGCCGAAATAATTGTAGGTATATCCGGTTATACCGTTAAAAGTTTGAAGGGGAATGTTACTTTACATAACATTCAACAGGAGTGGAACCGCGGAAGTCAAAGCCTTTCGTCTCTAAAGAGATGAAAGGCTTTTAATATTTTACGGGGAGGGGGACAGATCCCTCGTCCCTCAGGGTTAACGGGGTTGGAAAGTTTGCATTGAAAGGAGAAAGGCATGTTTACTACCATTAAAAGAGAGATAGAGGTAATTTTTGAAAGGGACCCGGCGGCACGCAGTTACCTGGAGGTTATAATTTGCTATCCAGGTTTGCACGCGATTATTAATCACCGGATTGCGCATTTTCTTTATAAAAGAAAACTGTTTTTTTTAGCACGTCTCATGTCCCATATCAGCCGTTTTTTTACCGGGATAGAAATTCATCCTGGGGCTACCATTGGCAAGGGTTTCTTTATCGATCACGGCAGTGGTATAGTTATAGGAGAAACTACAGAAATAGGAGATAATGTTACCTTATACCAAGGAGTAACTTTAGGCGGAACCGGCAAGGCCAAGGGCAAAAGACATCCAACCATTGGCAGCAATGTAACTGTAAGTGTAGGCGCCAAAGTCCTGGGAGCGATTACCATTGGCGATAACGCCAAAATTGGAGGCGGAGCGGTTGTTTTAAAGAGTGTTCCGGCTAATTGTACAGTAGTCGGAAATCCAGGCAGAATAGTAGTACGTGATGGTGCCAAGGTGGTGAATGGCAAGATTGAGGTTGATTTGGAACACCATCTGCTTCCTGACCCGATTGCCGATACATTGACTGCCATGCAAGCCAGAATTGATGAACTGGAAAAAAAGTTGGAATTATTGACAAGAGAGGAAGCAAGGAATGCGAGTATACAACACCCTAAACAGCAAAAAAGAAGAACTGTCAACACTGAGTCCGCATAAGGTAAAAATGTATGTATGTGGTCCTACCACATACAACTACATACATCTGGGTAATGCCCGGCCTTTAGTGGTTTTTGACGTGGTGCGCCGTTACCTGGCATATCGGGGTTATGAAGTAAAATATGTGCAAAATTTCACTGATGTGGATGACAAAATTATTAACCGGGCCCGCGAAGAGGGCGATGATGCGCTGCTTCTGGCTGAGCGTTATATTGAAGAATATTTTAAGGATGCGGATGCTTTGGGTATCAAAAGGGCAGATGTTCATCCTCGTGTCAGCGAACATATCCCGGAAATAATTGCTGCTATTCAAACCTTGCAGGAAAAAGGCTTTGCCTACGAGATGGAAGGTGATGTATATTACCGTGTGAGAGCTTTTGCGGATTATGGCAAGCTTTCAGGACGCAGCCTGGAGGACATGTTGGCTGGTGCCCGGGTAGGAGTCGATGAACGCAAAGAGAACGCAGCGGATTTTGCGTTGTGGAAAGCGGCTCGGGCCGGGGAACCCTCCTGGGAAAGCCCGTGGGGAAAAGGTCGGCCGGGGTGGCATATTGAATGTTCAGTAATGTCGACTAAGTATCTTGGAGAAACATTGGACATTCATGGTGGGGGCAGTGATCTTATTTTTCCCCATCATGAGAATGAAATAGCTCAAGCTGAAGCGCTAACCGGCAAGCCTTTTGTGAACTACTGGATGCACAACGGCTTTATCACCGTCAATAATGAGAAGATGTCAAAATCACTGGGTAATTTTTTTATACTGCGTGACATACTGGCAGCATATCCGGCAGACGTTGTGCGGTTTTATTTAATTGCTACTCATTACCGCAGTCCGCTGGATTTTGATGATGCCAAATTGGAGGAAGCCCGCAAGGCTTTAGGAAGATTAAAAACCACTTTATTACTGGCTGCGGAGTTCCATGATGTTAATATAGCGGATTCGGGAGAAGTTAAAGGCAAAGCACTGGAATTTGTGGAGCTTATTGCGGATTATAGAAAACAATTTATAGAAGCCATGGATGATGATTTCAATTCCGCTAAAGCGATTGCTTCAGTGTTTGAAATTTCTCATCGGATTAATTCCTATTTGGCATTGGCTGAGCGGGGCGATGCCTTGGACCAAGCGGCAATAAAGCAGGCTGTTGCCATTTATAAGGAACTGGGCGATGTTTTAGGGATATTTGTGGAGAAACTAAGAAATGAAGAAGCTGTAGTATCCAAAGTATTAGAGATAATAGCAGTCTTGAGACAGGAAGCACGCAGCGAAAAGAATTTCGCGCTGGCTGATAATATTCGTGATTTTCTTAAAAACCTGGGTGTTAGTATGGAAGATGGGGAGAACGGCAGCAGGTTACGTTATGAACGCAGCCCGCAAGTGGAAGAGTTAATGGTATATCTGCTGGCTTTGCGTCAGGAGTTAAAAACCAACAAGGACTATGCCCGGGCAGACAGCATAAGAGATAAACTTAAAGAACAAGGAATTATTCTGGAGGATAGCCGGGAAGGAGCCAGGTGGAAGTTTGCTGATGCATAAACAGCTGGATGAGAAGGCATTGAGCGAGTATTCTCCCCTTATACTGGCTTATATTGGTGATGCGGTTTTTGAACTGGCGGTCAGGACCCATGTAATGATGAGCGGTAAACGCAAAATACGAGACATCCATCATGATACCGTTGAAGTAGTTAAAGCCGAAAGCCAGGCCAGGGTTATACGTCATTTGTTTGATGATTTAAGCATAGAAGAACAGGATGTTGTTAAAAGAGGACGAAATGCCAAGAGCACACCACCGCGCAATGCTGATTTGGGTGACTATAAAATGAGCACCGGTTTCGAAGCTCTTTTGGGTTTTTTATATCTTAAGGGTGATGAAGAAAGGCTTCTTTTTCTTATTAACCATGCTTTGGGTATAGAAGAAAGTTGAATTAGCCTTACATTAACTGGAACAAATTCCTGTACTTACCCTTGATAGACTTAGATGAACTCTTCCAAAACGAATAAAGAAGCAACTTACGGTAACTTCTACGATGCTATGGGTAAAGGTAATAATTGCATTGGAATATAGAGTAAGGTATAACACTGCCAAGATTTATCGCCTCACCCCTGACGCCTTACTCCTCACTATTTAAAAAAAAGGAGAACTGTTAATGATTATCCAAAATCCGCAGGTTTTATTACCCCAGTCAGAATTAGATCCTCGAGTTATAAGCAAACTGGAGAGATATGCCAGAGTTTGTTATAAATCGGAAGGACAAATGACGGAACAAGGCGATCCTGATTTTTTGAAAAGAATCATTAAGAGCGGACATGAGTCCATAATTGAACATGAAAAAATAACCCTGATGTTTATTATAGACAGAGGGATTTCACATGAAATAGTAAGACATCGAGCAGGTGCGGCTTATAGTCAGGAATCAACCCGTTATTGCAATTATAGCAAAGATAAATTCAGTAATGAAATAAGTGTAATAGACCCATATTTTTTCAGAGACGATCCACAAGCTTACAAATTATGGATGGATTCCTGCCAAACAGCGGAGAGCAGCTATATGAACCTGTTAAAGGCTGGGCGTTCACCCCAGGAGGCCCGCTCTGTCTTGCCCAATTCTCTGAAAACTGAGATTGTAGTTAGTTATAATATGCGTGAGTGGCGGCATTTTCTGCGCCTGCGCTGCGATAAAGCCGCCCATCCCCAAATGCGTCAGGTAGGCATTCCTATCCTATTGCTATTTAGAGAAAAAATCCCGGTACTATTTGCTGATGTTGAATATGACAGCAATTTTTCTGCAGAACACTATGCCCCGATAATTATGACCGATGATAACTTCATCCCGCTGAAATAATCCGGGAATACTTATGTATAACGAGGTAAAATATATCCCCTGCTTCTTTAAACGGTCGGGTTCCTATTAATAAAACAGTGGCAGGTTATAACGAGTCGCTGCCTCGTTGCAGCAGTATGTTGAAACTACTGTGTAGTTTCTTTGATGCTTAAACGAACTCGTGAAGACGATTTTATAATGGCAACGAAGTAGCAATCTGAATAGGAGAAAGATTTTATGAAAGAAATACTGGCTGGAGTCAACAGCATAATGGAAGCCTTGAAAGGCCGCCGCCGGATTGAAAAAATATTTCTGCAGGATGGCCGTCAAAGTAAGCGTGTAGAGGATTTGCTCCGCCTGGCTCAAAAAAAGGGAGTTTATGTTCAATATGTTGAGAAAACAAAGCTTGATCAAATGTATTCCCTTAGTAATCATCAGGGTGTTATCGCCAAAGTTGAAAGCTATGAATATTGTGAAATTGGCGAGGTGCTGGAAATAGCGGCTCTAAAAGGCGAAAGTCCCTTTTTGCTTGTTCTGGATGGGATTGAGGACCCGCAGAACCTGGGCTCGATAATAAGAACAGCAGAGTGTGCCGGTGTACACGGTATAGTTATTCCCCGGCACCAATCCGTGGAAATAACCGCTGCGGTAGCAAAAGCGTCAGCCGGAGCTGTAGAGCACATGCCAATAATTAAAGAGACCAATCTGGTAAATGTTATCAAGGATCTTAAAGAAAAGGGATTCTGGGTCATTGGTGCGGATATGAATGGTACCCAGGATTATTTTGCTGCTGTGATCCCAAGCCCTACGGTACTGGTAATAGGAGGAGAAGGTCAGGGGATGCGCAGGCTGGTAAAAGAAAATTGTGATATTTTAGTCAAAATCCCCATGCAAGGGAAAATTAATTCCCTGAATGCTTCCGTTGCTTCGGCATTATTGATTTATGAGGTAATTCGCCAGAGAACTGAAGCATAATCATCCCTTAAACACGAAAAAAACTGCGAGCAGGAGTAATGCGGGAGTAGCAAAAATCCTGCCTTTATGGTAAATATGAATAATTATCTGTGAATTAAGGTTCATCATTAGAAGGGTTAATACAGATATATTGACTAGCTATGGGTCAATGGCTATAATTAAGAAGATGTGTGTATTGTGTTTATATAACAAGGCGAAAAGATGTCCCCTGCCTTGTTGCAGCGGTGCGAAATAAACTGCTTTGCAGTTTATCTTTCGATGCTTAAAAATAACTAATGGAGGCGATTGAATGTCCGGTTCTGTCGCTGTGAGAAGAATTTGTCTAACATATTTGGATATATGTGACGAAGAAATAGTGGAACTAGCTCAGCAAGGCGATCAATTTGCAATTGAATTTCTAATGGATAAATATAAAAATTTCGTAAGAGCTAAAGCCAGATCGTATTTTCTCATTGGAGCTGATAAAGAGGATATCATACAAGAAGGTATGATAGGTCTTTTTAAGGCAATTCGTGATTATAAGTTGGACAAGCTGACATCATTTCGAGCCTTTGCCGAATTATGTATTACCCGGCAAATAATTACCGCCATTAAGACTGCTACCCGGCAGAAACATA
>JAQUBU010000184.1 GCA_028686565.1 Syntrophomonadaceae bacterium | reverse complement strand
TACTAAGTAACCTGGAATTAAAAAGAAGTGGTTTATATAACTGCATTATAGTGTTATTCAAATGAAACATCTCGGCACAAGTTATGATAATCACATCACCTGAGGATAATTTTGCCCCAATGTTCAGCGCGAATCCGGGGACCCGGTAAATCATGGCTCCCTGAAGGTTTCGCTGCCCGGTAAAAATGTACTTTATATTAAGTGCCTTTTCATATTGCTGACATAGATTTTCGGTTTCATCGGGCAGCCCGTCATTTAGAACCAGGGTTTCAAAATTTACCGGTATGTTTTGTTTGACTAGTGACATAAGATTCCAGTGTAATAAATGAGAGCGTTGATAGGCGGTTATTAGTATGGAAATATCATTCAAGGATAGACCTCCTTTGCTTGATTGATTCTTATACTTACAAAAAATATGCGCATCTCATTCAATATGTGTCTAAATTTAAGAGTTAAGCACCTTAAGATAGATTAAACGTATACTAATAGCATAATGATATTACCGACAACCACGGCTGATAGCTGATAATTCCTATTCATCTGGAGGCATTATGAGGGGAAAAAGACGTTATAGTGAAAGAGCACTGAAAAACGGAATATCCGTAATGACTTGTACTAACCGGCCTTCCTTTATTCAAAGGGTTTTTGAAAACTATAACCGGCAGCAGCATCCGTGGAGCGAGCTTATTATTATACTGAACAATAACCAAATGAAATTTACTGAATGGGCAGACCAAGCCAGGCGGTTCAGGAATATAAGGGTTTATCAAATTGATCAAGATGTGTCATTGGGTGCCTGCTATAATTTTGCCGTTAGGCAAGCCCGGTATAATTATATTGCCAAATTCGATGATGATGATTATTATGCCCCTTTGTATTTGAGTGACGCCGTCAAGAACATTAGATTATTTGATGCAGATATTATTGGAAAAACCACTAGGTTTATATATTTTGAAGGATTAAAAACCCTGGGCCTCTACTGCCCGCTACCGGAATTCATATATGCAAAATATGTGGTGGGGGCAACGATGGTTGTCAAAAGAGAGGTATTTGATGTGTTGAGTTTTCCGGATATTACCTATGGTGAAGATAGTGAATTTCAAAGTAGTTGTACTTCCAAAGGCTTTAGACTGTTTTCGATCGGCAAAGAGAACTATGTAACCATCAGGCACTCATCAAGCCACGGGCATACTTTTAAAATAGATGACCTGACCTATTTGAGTTATTGCAAGCAGTTGTGCCGCACTGACAGCTATCAAAGTATAATTAGCGGAGGCATCTATAATGATATATTTAAATGATTTCGTCTGACAGTTGTCCGAGATATTGATGCCATATTAAATTTGTGTGATCTTCGATGTCCTGGTCGGCATTCCGTTGCATACAGAGCTATGGAGTTATGACTATTAATCAAGTTCATATTTGGTGTCCAGGCTTAAACCCAATATTAATAACATTGGAATATGCTGTAAATGATTTTGGATTACTTAATAATTGGGACAATCCTAAGGGCTCGGATGTTGGAATATCTTTTTGCTTTTCATATAAACTATATGCCACTTTCCATCTTTCGCGTTCTTCAGCTCTTTTTTTGCTTAAAAATATTTTCATTTGTTTATGCCGCTCCCGAGCATGTTTTTCCACAATGATCAATGCTACATACAACAATACATATAACGAACCTTTGAATAGATAATAAACAAATGAACCAAATAAAAATGTTTCTTGTAATTCAGTCATTTTTATCCTCCTCCCATTTACCCTTCCTAACCTGCCATCTCACTGATATAAAGTCATTTTCACAGTTGCTGCTATGTTTTCAGGTATAAATTCTTAAATACGTATAAGGTGCTTACCAATCCGGATAGTAATGAGACCATAATGGCAAATGCGACTAATAATCCTTTCACTGGATGCCCTCCTTTCATCCCTTGCTTAAACATAACAACCATATCCGCGGCCTTTCCCCATCACCCCGTCCCTCTGTTTGTTAACTTTTAGAAACACAAGGGCGCAAAAAAGTCCTCTAATGGGACTTTATTATTAAATATTCTGGTTCTGTTCCTAGTATTTTACATATCAAAACGAATTCCCCGAGAGTAAATTGCCTTTTCCCATTCTCTTTATGGTTGTATCCAGTTGCCGAAAGCCCCAACTTTAGGGCCATATCGCGCTGAGTCAATCCACATCTGACTCTTTCAGCACGAATATTGCGTGCAATGGAAACTGTCATTTAGTGACTCCTCCCGCCAGTTAACTTTTCGCAACTATGATAATATTAAATTACCAGATAGGAAAGTATTTGTCAATAACTTTTGTTAACAAAATACATTGTTTATTGCGCATTAAGTTAATATATGTTATATCTTAAGTAGGATTATGTAAGAAGGTGGTTATAATAAACACAGACCCAAAGCAGATTCGAGAAGTATTTGCCCAACGATTAAAGGAAATTAGAGAAGAAAGGGGGTGGTCTCAAGAGGATGTAGGCAGGATGGCAGGATTGTCAAAGGCAACTATATCAAAATATGAGGCAGCTAGTCATCCGCCAAAGCTGATCCATGCTACAGCTATAGCCGAGGCCCTGAACGTAGGATTTAGTTACCTGATTGGATTTACCGACAACCGTTATGTTCAGGAAACTACCATTATAACAGACTTGTTTTTATCGTTATCGGACGATGACAAAAAAGAACTTTTAAGCTATGCCAGATACCTGGAGGAAAGAAAAGCTAAAAAGTGAAATTAGAAGAAGGCGGGGTAGTCACCGGGAAGATCGTATTCCATTACCCGGGACCCCGTCACAGGGCCAACGTTGACAGAAGCAGCTTGTGTGAAACCGGCAAAGACGGCAACGAATGACAGACGCCGGTATTTACGAAATAGACGTGCTTTTGGCAAAATAAAAGTGCAGCGAAAATTGGAAGAATAACATTGCCAGCACCGAGAATGTATTGCCCTTTCTGTGTAATGAACGCCAATACATGCAAAGGGCTAACAGAAGGAGTGTTGACGACGTTGCGAAACAAAGTAGGCTACGCCGCACTTTTCCTGGCAGAACCGGATTTTGAAGATATCGGGGAATAACCCCGGGACTTTTTAAAAAAGGATATGCATTACTGGACGCTTGTGAATTGTGAGTGAACAAGGGGCTAATTTCTTGTTCACTTTTTTATATAATAAAAAGGAAATTTAAATGCAAAAAATATTTGTACCGTTGATCATTGTACTGGCAATTTCTATTCCTCAGGGAATCAAGGTATCAAACAGAATTAATGACGGTGACTTAGGGATAAGAATAGTCGAAGGGAACGAGGTGACATTGGCCTGGGCTCCAAGAGGACCAGGCTGGCCTGATAGAGGCCTATCTTGGGAAGAAGCACAAAATATCTGCAAGCATTTATCTGAAGATGGTTTGAAAGTCATGGAAACGGAACAGAATATTTGGCGTTTACCAACTATTGACGAGGCGGTTCGTTCGATGATGCTTCATGGAGAAAATGCCGGCGGAGTGTGGTATGCGGAGAAAGAGAAGGCTGATTATGAAAAAACGCCGGATAAGGAGTCTCCTTTGTGGGATGTACATTCAAAAGTGATTTATTACTGGACGGCGGATACCTCAGCACAGGATAAAAAACAGGCATACATTATAGTATATGATGGCGGCGTATATGATAAAAGAAAGATAGATCATTATAGCTACCTGAGTTTCAGAGCCGTCAAAGGGGTACAGAGTCCCTGGAGTATTTAATGGTACACCAGGTGCGGACTGGGGTTACTAAATTTAGTTTAAAAATGAAAACGCTTCAATGATTCCCATGGTTATATGGCTTAGCATACACGGAGTTTGTAAAAAACAGATGGATAAGTGTGAACAATAGTACTCTGTAAAATCTAAAACTTTAATTCCCACCGGCCAAATTTTCGCAGGTCTTCGTTGTCGTCAATCGCAATACGTCCAGTATTACTCACTCCTCCGCCTCCCCCTGCGAATATTTTTCTCGGAGGATATAATAAACTTTTAGACTATACAAAGTACTAGTTTCATATACAGTGGAGGAGGATAAAATATGAAGAAAAATATATTTGGTATTCCGCTCAAAACGATAATTATTTTTCTAATAATCTTGCTTATCATAATAGCTGCTTCCGTGGCCTATAATCGCAGTGTAATGAATAATTGGAATCCCCCGGAATCTTTAGTTGGGAAATGGACAGGACAGTCTGAAGTATTTGCACTATTTAAAAAAGGAATATCGCCTAGTAAATATCCGGAAGATTGGATAATTATTGAAATTATGATTGGAGCAGATAGAAATGTTACAGGAAAGATTGGGGATGCAGAATTAGTGAACTGTACGATCAAACAAAACAGAACGTGGTTTGAAAGGCTTGTTAGAATTAAGACAGATTACATTATTACAGGCAGCTTGAAAAATGGCATGGTTCAAGAAGACACAACTGCAAGAAGAGACATTAGTATTCCTTTAAATTTATCAGATGGGGATTTAAAAGGTAGTATTTTTGAAGTTAAAGGATGGAAATATCCCGATCCTCTGTTTCCACGATTATTATTGACTCCAGAAGAAAAGTAATAAAAAGTCCTGAACTTACTTGATAAGAGCAGTCAGACTTCATTCCCCCTTTTCGCCCTTATGTATGCTGATACAAATTAAAATATGAAGATCAGGTAACCTATTACAAGACAGATTTAAAAGTGAAGCAGTAGAAAAAACAAAGCATTTTTAAAAATTTTCCCTTGACACCAAGAAACGCCACGGTTTAACTGTGGCGTTTCTGTTTAATACATATTCGTATCTCTTTAGTTTTTGTTGCATATCTTGTACAGGAAAACGGCAGCTTCGGCGCGGGTAGCTCTCAAACCGGGGTTCAGTTTATCGCCTTGTCCGGAAATTAGTCCTTCGGTAACTAGGGTTGCCATGCTCTTAGCGGCATACCCGGCAATATCTGCCTTATCATTGAATCTATCCAGTACATTTGTATCCTCTACGGCCTGCATTTCTTTCAATTTGCCCAGGGCATTGGCGGTCAGCACCATCATATCCTGCCTGGAGATA
>JAQUBU010000183.1 GCA_028686565.1 Syntrophomonadaceae bacterium | reverse complement strand
GTTGGAAACTTCGGTGGAAATCTCCCAACTGATTGTTGATAATCTCGATGAAAGAATAGCCACTATCAACAACATGGATGATTATATTCCCAGTTATCAACCATTGCTTAATTCTGCTAGTGAAGGTGAAATGATACCTGATAATAAGAGCGAAAAGATAGCAATTAAGCAAGACGAACAAATTGCGATTAAACAAGATGTGATTGAATATTATGAAGTTGTTTCTTCGAAGCTCAAGGTTTTTGAACTGGCAAGAGAACTGGATATGAGCAGTAAGAGTTTAATTGCTTTATTGAATGATATGGGTTTCAAGATAAACCATCATATGAGCGCGCTGGATGAAAACGTGATTCACAAAGTTAAATCTGAAGTGTTGCTGGGTTTCACTGGTGTTAATAAGGATATGAATTCAGTAAACCAGCATTTGTCTCTGGTAAGCCGGGCAGAGGTTCCGCATGAAGAAATGATAAGAAATGATAAAAATAAACAGCAACCTGAAGCTTCTCTTGGTTTCTCAATTGAAGAGTTGAAGGCGGCACATCCATACCTGGCTGTTAAAACTCTTTTTGAGCAAGGCTTATCGGTGCAAGAAATTGCTAAAATGCTGGATAGGGGCCAAGGAGAGGTTAGTTTAATTTTAAACCTGACTAGAAAAAAACAAGCTTGTATTTAAGAAAACGGGATTAATCCCGTTTTTTTTTTGCCTAAATATACTTGCTCCAAACTTGCCAAGCATAATCAATTTGTGCTATGCTATCTGATGGTAATTACACACGCTGCCGGACTGTTTGAAGGGTGCTATTATATAGTTTTCAAAGAGGATGAAGGGGCGGAGGAATAAAACTAAAGAGGAGGTGACTGATGGTGTCAGTAGTTACTATGAAGCAACTTCTGGAAGCAGGAGTTCATTTCGGACACCAGACACGCAGGTGGAACCCCAAGATGTCAACCTATATTTATATGGAGAGGAATGGCATCTACATTATTGATCTGCAGCAAACAGTGAAGAAATTTGACCAGGCTTACGATTTTGTTAAAAATGTTGTTGCAGGCGGCAAGGGAATTTTATTCGTTGGAACCAAAAAACAAGCTCAAGAAACCATTAGGGAGGAAGCACTAAGATCTGGTATGTTCTTTGTTAACCAGCGCTGGCTGGGCGGAATGCTTACCAATTACAAAACCATAAGAAAAAGAGTGTTTCGTTTAAAAGAGCTTGAAAAACAAGAAGCGGATGGAGCTTTTGAGGTTTTAACCAAAAAAGAAGTAGCCAAATTAGTCAATGAAAGAGAACGATTAGAAAGATTTTTGGGTGGTATTAAAGACATGGACAAACTGCCCGGTGCAGTTTTCGTAGTTGACCCCCGCAAAGAAAAAATAGCAGTTGCGGAAGCACGCAAGCTTAACATCCCTGTTGTGGCCATCGTTGATACTAATTGTGATCCGGATGAAATAGACTATGTAATTCCAGGCAATGATGATGCAATAAGAGCTGTAAAATTAATCGCATCCCGAATAGCTGATGCGGTTCTGGAAGGAAAACAGGGAGAGCAAATTACTGCATAGTATGCTAAAGGGGGTGAATGGATTTTCCTGTCCACCCTCTTTTTTTACAATTTAAAAACAAGCAAGGCTAAAGAATATGAATGATTAGGCAAGGAGGAAATATGGTGGTAACAGCTGCAATGGTAAAGGAACTCAGGGAAAGAACCGGCGTAGGCATGATGGATTGCAAGAAAGCTCTGGTTGAGTGCAGTGGCGATATGGAAAAAGCTATTGATGAATTAAGAACCAAGGGCTTAGCCAAAGCTGCCAAGAAAGCAGGGAGAGTAGCCAGTGAAGGAGTAGTAACTTCCTATATTCATGGTGGTGGACGGATTGGTGTCCTGGTAGAGGTTAATTGTGAAACAGATTTTGTGGCCAAGAATAGTGATTTCAAGCAAATGGTTTATGATATTGCAATGCAAATTGCTGCTTCAAATCCGGAGTTTATTAATCGTGAAGAAGTCCCTGAAGAAGTCATCCAGCGAGAAAAAGAGGTTTTAAAGGCACAGGCACTTGAAGAGGGTAAACCGGAAAAAGTTATTGATAAAATGGTTGAAGGTCGAATAGATAAATATTTTAAAGAACGCTGCTTAATGGATCAAGCTTTTATTAAAGACACTGATAAGACTGTTCAACAACTTGTGCATGAACAAATAGCACGTATGGGTGAAAACATTACAATCAGGAGATTTGCACGTTACGAGGTAGGCGAAGGCATTGAAAAAGAAAAAAGTGATTTTGCTGCCGAGGTTATGTCCCAGCTTAAATAGCCAGTAAACTCGATCTGGAGTGAGTCTATTAGTCCTCACTCCCTTCTTTATATTGCTTGCAGAAAATGTATCTGGGAGGTAATTACTTGCAAAAACCCAAATATAAGCGGATAGTTCTGAAACTAAGTGGAGAAGCACTGGCCGGGCAAAGTACTTTTGGAATCGACCATGATGTACTTTATTCAATTGCAAGGCAGGTTGTGGTAGTTGTTAAACAGGGTGTGGAAGTTGCTATTGTTGTGGGCGGAGGCAATATATGGCGCGGTGTGGCCGGCAGTGCCAAGGGAATGGATCGCGCTACTGCTGATTATATGGGAATGTTGGCCACCATAATAAATGCCCTGGCTCTACAGGATGCGCTTGAGCAAGAAGGCATGGGTACGAGGGTATTGTCTGCCATCGAGATGAAAGAAGTTTGTGAACCATATATAAGGCGCAGAGCAATCCGTCACCTGGAGAAAGGGCGTGTAACCATATTTGCAGCCGGAACCGGCAATCCCTATTTTTCCACTGATACTGCCGCTGCTTTGCGATCTGCGGAAATTGAAGCTGAAGTCATTTTGATGGCTAAAAGGGTTGATGGAGTATATGATTCAGATCCGGAAAAGAATCCAAATGCGCAAAGATATGAAAGACTGGATTACATAGATGTATTAAATCAAGGATTGGGAGTTATGGATTCAACTGCAGCATCTCTGTGCATGGATAATAAAATACCTATTATTGTTTTTGATTTGACCAAAAACGGAAATATACTTAAAGTTGTGATGGGTGAAGATATAGGAACCTATGTAGGGAGGTAATAAAGTGATAAGAGATATCATGGATGATTCTGAAGAAAGAATGCAAAAAACTATAGAGCATTTAAGCAAGGATCTGGCCGGTTTAAGAGCGGGGAGAGCCAATCCAGCCATGGTAGAAAAGATCATGGTAGATTACTATGGCTCCCTGACTCCTATCAACCAACTGGCTAATATATCAGTTCCTGAAGCCAGACTGCTGGTGATTCAACCTTGGGATAAAACCACTATTGCGAGTATTGAAAAAGCCATTATGAAATCAGATTTGGGGATTAACCCTTCGAATGATGGTAATGTAATCCGTTTGGCTATACCTCAGCTCACCGAGGAAAGACGTAAAGATTTGGTAAAGGTAGTTAGAAAAAAAGCCGAAGAAGCAAAGGTTGCGGTTCGCAATATTCGGCGTGAAGCCAATGATATGTTAAAATCCAGCGAAAAAGACAAACTAATCTCTGAGGATGAGAACAAAAAGGGTATGGATGAAATCCAGAAAACCACTGATAAACACATTAAAGACATAGACTTAGTATTACAATCCAAAGAAAAGGAGATAATGGAAGTTTAGATATTTAGTGTTTTGCAATAAAGCCCGCTATGGTTATAATAATATTAAGCAATATACCCCCTTTGGGGGGTTTTTAGTTTGGGTTAGAGAAGGGGAAATATGGTTAAAAAGAATAACAGTTATGAAAAGCTTATCCAGGCTGATAACTTGCCTTGTCATATAGCTATAATAATGGATGGTAATGGAAGATGGGCACATAAAAGGTTACTGCCCAGAACTATGGGCCATAGGGCAGGTATGAACACCTTGAAGGAAATTGTTCGGGCTTGTTCAGATTTAGGTATCAAAATTTTGACGGTTTATGCTTTTTCCACGGAAAACTGGAAGCGGCCATGGGAAGAAGTTGATTATCTGATGAAACTTTTGGTTGAGTTTTTACGTAAGGAAATTAATGAACTAAATCAAAACCAGGTTCGCATCAAGGTGTTAGGCAATTATAATAGTTTACCTTTAGTATGTCAGGCGGAAATAGAAGATGCCATAAATACCACCAATAACAATTCAGGCTTGCTTTTTAATATAGCCTTGAACTACGGTTCGCGGCAAGAAATACTGGGTGCGGTAAAAAATTTAGCACAACAGATTGCAAGTGGTGAAATTAATCCGGATATGATATCAGAGGAAAGCATATCCAGGCAATTATATACTAAAGATATACCCGACCCGGATTTATTAATAAGAACTGCTGGCGAAATGCGCATAAGCAACTTTTTGCTCTGGCAGATTGCTTATACTGAATTGTGGATTACTGAGTGTTTGTGGCCTGAATTTACCAAAGATGATCTGCTGCATGCTATCTGGGATTATCAGCAGCGTGACCGCAGGTTCGGCGGCCTGAACAGTGAAAGACAGGATGAAATAAATGCTTAAGACTCGAGTATTAAGTGCCATTATTGGGGTCGCGGCTTTATTGGTAATTCTCTCCATGGGGGGAGTTTACTGGCAGGGACTTTTTGTCATTCTCGGATTAATTGCTTTATATGAATATTACAAGATGATGGCCAATGTCAGTCATAAAACAATAGCTTTTCCGGGATATCTTTTACTGCTTCTATTTATGTGTTCAGCCATATACCCGATATACTTGAGTTCAGGCTTATTGCTTGTTATTGCGATAATAGTTATTTATGCAGTATTTGCTTATCCTAAAATATCAATCGTTGATATTGCTTTGAGTCTGTTTGGTCCTGCTTATATTGGCTTTCTTTTAAGTTATGCCATAAAAATATCTGAACTTGAACCGGCTTTTACGATTATACTCCTGGCATTTATCCTTACCTGGAGCAGTGATATCGGTGGCTATGCCTTTGGCACCCGATGGGGCAAGCACAAAATGGTACCATTATTGAGTCCTGGAAAGAGCTGGGAAGGTGCTGGAGGAGCTTTGCTTTTAACTATTTGCATGGCGTTTCTGTTTCTCCAGGTATTTGAATTGAAAATAGAGAATTATGCATATGTATTGGTATTGGCGGTTTTAG
>JAQUBU010000182.1 GCA_028686565.1 Syntrophomonadaceae bacterium | reverse complement strand
ATCATGGCAGGATTCTTTCGGGAGTAAAGCATAATCAATATTCCTCCTAATCCTACCGGGATGAAGCCAATAGCTACACCAGTCATGGCATGATTCTCAAAGTCCAGTATATAACCAGCAAATAATGCGATTAAACCGACTGCCAACATAGCAGAATAAACCAGGATTTGTTTCTTTACATAATTATTGATATTCATGTTTATTATAAACTCCCTTTCCTTACATAACTCGATTGTAGTAATAATAAAAGCCGATGTAGATAAAGATCATAATGGCCAGACAAATACCAAGAAAATTATACAGATTAACGGTTAGTTGTGGTCCCACAATGGAACCGATAAGAACAAACAGAGCACTGATTACCACAGCGGCAGAGAGGGTGGCATAAGCACTTTTACCAGCTATATAGTAAGCCCTCTCATCATATGGATTAAGACCCTGAGCTTGCAGCTTCTTTATCTTTTGGCCTTTGATATATCTGCCTGCTGATGCCCCTAAAACCCCGGCTGTCAATCCGGTCCCGAGACCAGTATTCCCCACATATATTTGGGTAATGCCAAGTGCTAATAGGACTAACACGATTCCCCAGCTAAGTTTGGTTCCAAGCTTATTACTCATATCATTTCTCCTCCTCGCAATATATAAATACTTCCTCAATGGGTAATCCAAATTCGCGGGCCAGCTTAAAGGCCAGGAAAATGGAAGGGTTATATTTCCCCTTTTCCAGAGAAATAATGGTTTGCCGGGATACACCTACCCGTGCGGCCAGGTCCTCCTGGGTAATTCCTCTGTTTTCTCGAAGTTCACGCAGGTGGTTTTCCAAAATCACACCTCCCGGATGTAAAGCTAGGTTTACATATAGTTTAAATTGTTAGTTTTGCTATGTCAAGTATATTTTACATTGCAGGACACAAGGGGACGCTTTTGTTGTGTCGCGGAACATGTGAAGCCCCGAAGGGGGATTCTGCGGCCCGTATCCTCCGGCACCACACCCTACGGGTACTTCTGGTGTTCCCTCCGGTCACGATTTATGTTGCGATTGACGATCTATTTAGGTGCTATTTGCCAGTACTCGAGCGTACCAAATTGTATAAGATGTCAACCCTAAAGGAGCAGTTGGTTTCAAAAAGCCGGGTTCAGTGAGGTGGACTGTGAGTAAAAGAGCTTCAACTTTGTAGTTCTTTATGCCTGCAAGATCTCCTAACCCCGTTACCAGCGTAGTTTCCGCAGCGAAACGAAATACTTTACATAAATAGTTCTATATAGTACAATACTATATAGAACAAAAATGGAGGTGGCAAGAATGAACATATCAGCTAAAGACCTGGCGCGGGATTTGATGGAAGTAGCTGAAGCAGCGTATTTAACTACCATGAATAGTGAAGGTTTCCCGGAAACACGAGCCATGTTTAATCTGCGCCGCAAGGAGCAATTTCCCCAGCTTAGTGCTCTGTTTCAGGAAAATCGTGATAATTTTTTGATTTACTTCACAACCAATACCTCATCGCGGAAAATAGAACAGCTAAGAGGAAATCCCAATGCCTCAGTCTATTACTGCTGGCCGGGAGAATGGCGGGGACTGAATCTGGTGGGGAATATTGAAATTGTTGAGGATTGGGATGTAAAGCGATCCCTCTGGCAAGATGGATGGGAAATGTACTATCCTGGAGGCTTCGAAGACCCGGGTTATGCGGTTATAAGAATGCAGCCGCGTTTTGCTCGCTACTACCATCAGTTACAGATGTTTCAAATAGATTTTTAAGTTAAAATACTAAGAAATGGAATGGAACAAGCAACATGAAAGTACAAAGAGCCGGAGGCCATCTTATAAGCAAAATTCACCACCTGTCGGGAAGGGTGTTTAACAAAAAACTTAAAGAAAATGGGATTGATGAGCTAAACCTCGCCCAAGGCAGAATAATGTTTGTGCTCTGGCGCAGCAATGGTATTCCTATCCAAAGGCTAGCCGCGGAAACAGGGTTGGGAAAATCAACCCTGACCAGTATGCTGGACCGTCTGGAGCAAGCCGGGCAGATAAACCGGATTCCTTCTCCTGACGACCGAAGGCAAATCCTTATCGTAGCCAGCGAAAAGAATCTGGTTGCCATGAAAAAATACGTCCAGGTCTCACAGGAGATGAATGAATTATTCTACCAGGGTTTTACTGCAGATGAAATTGATCAAGTGGAGTCGTACCTGCAGAGAATATTGAATAATTTACTGGAATAAACCGTTAAGGGTCATCTATGAAAAAGCAGATAATGATATTGGAAGAATTCAAAAGCTGTTTGCGGACTTACTTCAAGCAACCTCAAATATGTGGATTACTATGTCGGAAGGCATGTGGGGATATTTATTCCCAACCAGTTATATATAATGCTTATATTAAATGTAAAGGGGAGAGAGACATGAAAAAAGAAGAGTTATTTGCATTGATGAACAGCAACCCGGCTTTTCACCTGGCTACCGTTGAAGATGATCAGCCCAGGGTTAGAGGTATGCTGCTTTATAGAGCAGATGAAAATGGGATTATATTTCATACGGGAACCATGAAGGATGTCTATAAACAGATCGTTAAAAATCCCAAAGTGGAGCTTTGTTTCAATGATTTTAAAAACGGTGTGCAGCTTCGGGTGAGCGGTAGTTTGGAAATTGTCGACGACAGGGTTCTCAAGGAAGAGATAACCGCCCATCCGACCCGGCTCTTTCTGAAGGGCTGGAAAGAAGACGGCAGCATGCCGGATTTCTATAATGAATTGGCAGTGTTCAGACTATGCAATGGAACAGCCAACACCTGGACCATGGACCGAAACTTTGCCCCCAAAGAAAACATTATTCTATAACGAGGCTAAAAGATCATTGTCAAGCAAACTTTATATAAGGTGTTAACAGGCATTAATGTAAATAATATTACAACTCGTATGCTTGACGGTTGGCCATTGGAAAATAATATAAATATTAATAGATACTGGCGGGAAACTGGCGGGAAACCAGATAATGAGGTGAATAAACTGCTCCAGATTTATTATGGTGATGGCAAAGGGAAAACAACTGCCGCCCTCGGCTTGGCGATGAGGGCGGCCGGGCATGGTTATAAAGTGCGGATAATTCAGTTCATGAAGGGTAATGCCTATAGCGGCGAGTTAGCTTCGGCTTCAAAGCTGGGGATTGAGATGTTCCAGTTTGGGCGCAGCTGTCCGCAGGCTGATCTGATAAAAAGCGGTGTTATGGAATGTGATAACTGCGGGCAATGCTGGATCAGCAGGGAAGGAATTACGGCACTTGATAAAAAAAAGACAGACATGGGCTGGCAACTGGTCCAGGATAGCCTGCAAGAAGGGCAGGCAGATATTTTAATCCTGGATGAAATACTGCATGCTCTTGATCTGGGATTACTGGCAGAAGAAAAACTGATTGGATGGCTGCAACAGGTGCCCGCAGTGCCTGAAATCATTCTCACCGGCAGAAAGGTTTCACCCGAATTGATTGCCATGGCTGATCTGGTTTCCGAGATCAGGAAAATCAAGCATCCATATGAACAGGGTATAAAAGCCCGGCGGGGAATTGAATACTAGTACTCTGTAAAATCTAAAACTTTAATTCCCACCGGCCAAATTTTCGCAGGGCTTCGTTGTCGTCAATCGCAATACGTCCAGTATTACTCACTCCTCTGCCTCCCCCTGCGAAAATTTTTCTCGGAGGATATAATAAACTTTTAGACTTTACAAAGTACTAGTACCCTGTAAATCATAATCATAACTAACTCAACTTTCGCAGTTGACCGGTTAATCCGGTAAAGAAACGATGCTTTGCAATTATCACAGGTAATAACCCGCCACGATAAACGAAAAGCGTCAGAGCATTTTTCATTTACGTAATCAATTACCGGGGAAGATTGCCGCGTCGCTGCGCTTCTCGCAATGACAGGTTAGCGTTGCGCTCCGCGCAATGACAAGTACGCTAGTTTCATAGCAATGACAGGAAGGCGCTGCGCTCGCAATTAGTCATGCAGCAAAGCTGCACCACGATAAACGAATCCTTATATAAGTTATACTATAAGTATGGCACGAGTTCGATTGTCATTGTCCTTTGAGGTCGACTCGCAATTTGAGATTACTCCTGCTGCAGCACCACGTTTTGTCCCTAAAGGACGTATAGCAATGACAAGCATACTAGTTTCATAGCAATGACAGCGCGATGGCACTGCTTGCAATGACTTCGGTACTACCGTACTGTAATAAGTCAACTGCGAAAGTTGAGTAATTAAGATTTACATGGCACTAGCAAGAATTGCATAAAGAAAATGCTTGACAAGACATACTTCAAGATTCGATAATATTAACGAGGCGAAAAAATGTACCTAACTTCTATAAACACATGGGTTACTTTTAACAGTTCAGGTAGCAGGTTCCTATCCCCCGCATCGCTGCAGCGATGCATAAGGGAAATAAGAAAAAACTTAATATGATGAGATGAGATGAGATGAGCAGAGGAGAGAATGACGAGATGAGCAGGTGTGAGTTTACACATACCAGCACATTAAGCCGTGCTGGTTTTTATTTGCCCTTTTTTGGGGGTCGGCGATGGCCGGATAGCCTTGATTAGTAGGAACATAACGAGGCGAAAAAATGTTCCTCGCTGCTTTAAACGGTTGGGTTACTATTAACAAACCAGGCAGCAGGTTCCTATCCCCGCCTCGTTGCAGCGGTGCAAAAGAAACTGCTTCACAGTTTCTTCCGATGCTTAAAGCTGAGAATTGATGAGATGAGAGGAGAGATTATAATGTTTGATCGTTATTTGAGGACGGTTATGGGTGGAGATTTTCTAAGTACAGAGGAGGCCTATATTACGGCCCGGATGCTTTTGCATGATGACATTTCAGATATCAAGGCCGCTGCTTTCCTGAGCGCCATGCGTACCCGCAAAGAGCGGGCTGAGGAGTTAAATGGCTTTGTCCAGGCCATATATGAACAGGCTGTAACCATAGACAGCGATTCTGAACTTATGGATATCGTTGGTACTGGCGGAGATGGTCTGGGTACTTTTAATATATCAACGGCAGCCGCGCTGGTAGTAGCCAGTTGCGGGGTGCCGGTTGCCAAACATGGCAACCGAGCCGTAACTGGCAGTGTAGGCAGTGCTGATGTGCTGGAAGCACAGAT
>JAQUBU010000181.1 GCA_028686565.1 Syntrophomonadaceae bacterium | reverse complement strand
GCTCCTTCGTCGGACTGCTGGAGGATGAGCCACGGGAAGTATGGGAAGCAGAAATCATTGATACAGTGCTGCACGAAATGCAGCATCACATGGAAGCTAAAGCAGGGAGAGATGATCTGGCACGCAGTGAAATAGCGGAATTGGGCAAAGCCTTGCGCGAAGAATAAATGTGAATCCTAGTTCCACCAATTATTATGTGATTCCCATGCTTCGTGGGCCAAAAGAATACTTGGATGAGATTTAATGGAAAGCGCCGTAAATATACAATACGGCGCTTTTTACTGTGCGCATCTTAAGAAATTGCGAACCGTTACTTTTGCACCGCTGCAATAAGGTGGTGGATTAGAATCCGCCGCCTGTTTAGTTAGGAACCCGCCCGACTGCTTAAAGCAGCGGGGGAGATAGTTTCACCTCGTTGCAGGGTTTAAATCATGTTTGCTGGCTGCCAACAGGCTGTTTTTCTGCGCTGTGGCTTTTCAACTGAGAAAAAGAGAATCTTTTAATATGATTATTTCTTGGGTACAAAGTGCATAGAGTAATGCGACATTTGCAAATAATTAATAGAAAAGGAGATTTGCAGCTTTGGAAAAACCAATAAGACGTTTGGGGATATTAATAATAATTGTTTTGATCTTGATTCCCGCTGCAATTCTACAGGAGACCGCAGCCAAACCGGATTCAGTTGTCTACACCATACAGGTAAATGATATGGTGACATCTGGAACTGCTGCTTACATTACGCGGGCGATAAAAGAAGCCGAGAAGAACGATGCCGAGGCTCTGCTGGTTATGCTGGATACACCCGGGGGGCTGGTTTCGGCTACGTTGGATATTGTTGAGGCGATTGCAGCTTCCAAGGTACCAGTGATTACTTATGTAAGTCCTCGCGGGGCTATTTCTGCTTCAGCCGGGACATATATTCTTTTAAGCGGGCACCTGGCTGCTATGGCACCAGGGACAACTTGCGGAGCAGCAATGCCTGTCAGGATTAGCAGTCTGGGGAAATACCAGGCCGCTGACGAAAAGACTATAAACCTGATGGCCGAACATATGAAGAGCATAGCAGAGGAAAGAAACCGTCCCAGCGAAATCGCCAGGAATTTCGTAATCGAAAACCTCAGTCTCAGCAACCGCGATGCCTTGATATCAGGGGTAATTGACTTTGAGGCGGCCGATTCATCGGACCTGCTTATAAAGGTGGATGGTCAAAGTGTGCAGACAAATGAAAGTGAACATATATTACGCACTGCCGGTGCAAATGTGCAAAGCCTGGATATGAGCATTAAAGAAGTATTAATTCATCAAATCAGCAATCCGATGCTGGCCCTGTTACTTATTATAGTAGGTCTTTATGGTTTGATTTTCGCTTTTCATTCTCCAGGCTTTTTATTGCCGGAAGTATTGGGTTCCATTAGCCTGATACTTGGTCTATATGGAATAGGTCTTTTTGATGTTAATATAACTGCCGGCTTGTTGATTATTCTGGGATTAGGTTTATTGATTGCCGAAGCCTATACCTCAACATGGGGCATTTTAGGCATAGGCGGGATCGCCAGCTTGGTTTTAGGAATACTGTTTTTCCCGGTGGAACCTCTGTTGCCGGTTTCCTGGTGGTCATCATTCCGCTTTATGGCTGTGGGCATCGGAGTGGTTGGTGCTGCTTTGCTCTCCATTATTATAAGAGGTATTTGGAGATTGCGCCGCATTAGGCCAATACATGGAGGCATGGAATTTGCTGACCGTCTGGGATTAGTGGTTCAAGAACTTAACCCCCGAGGTTTGGTGAAAATACAGGGGGAAATCTGGCAGGCCCAATCTAAGGACGGACGAAATATTGCTGTGGGCAGCAAGGTCAAGATTGCAAAAAAGGAAGACCTTTATATACTGGTTGAAGCTGTTCAGCAGGATGCAGAAAATGAATAGAAGATAAAGGGAGGCATATAAATGGAAGGACTTTATGGTTTTCTTAATTGGTCGGTGATTATTATAATTGTGGTCATTCTCGTGGCCATGTCTGTAAAAATTCTTGCGGAATACGAGCGTGCCGTACTGTTCCGGCTGGGCAGACTGGTGGGAGTTCGTGGACCGGGACTGGTTTTTATTATTCCTTTTATTGATCGCTATGTTCGAATGTCTTTGCGTACCATAGTATTCGATGTGCCTCCCCAGGAGGTAATTACCCGGGATAATGTTACATGCAAAGTTAATGCAGTGCTGTATTACCGGGTGGTAGAAGCAGATAAAGCAGTAGTCAATGTGGAACGCTTCCATGAAGCAACCAATCAGCTGGCGCAGACTACCCTGCGGAGTGTAACTGGTACAGCGGACCTGGATGAACTCTTATCCCAGAGGGAAAAACTAAATGAGACCATTCAATATATCGTAGATGCCGCCACTGATCCCTGGGGAATTAAAGTGACCGCCGTGGAAATAAAAGATGTGACTCTTCCCCAGGAAATGCATCGGGCTATTGCTCGTCAGGCTGAGGCCGAGCGCATTCGTCGTTCCGCTGTTATTCAAGCTCAGGGAGAACGCCAGGCAGCAGAAGAATTGGCCAATGCCGCCAACATATTGATAAAAAGCCCCGGCGCTCTGACCGTGCGTACGCTGCGCTCCCTTTCCGAGCTCTCCAATACCCAGAACACTACCATTCTCTTCCCATTGCCTATGGAATTTAGGGAACTATTGCCTGAAATAGGGAAAAAACTATTGGAGAAGACAGAATAAGAACCATAACTGCCAATTCGTTTGTCATGATATCCCATCACCTAGGATATCTTAAGAGAACTTTGAATTGGATAAAAGTCCTGAGAACCTCTAACTATAGCTGGACTTGTCCAATTCAGAGAGCTTATAGCCGGTTTGAATAATAATGGTCCATACCTTAGACTAATACACAATACTACCTTCTAAACTGTTTCATCAGACGATTAAATGATTGACCGTCTTGGAATAAACAACAGTTTAGAAAGGAGTTCAACAGGCTTTAAATTATGGAAAGACTGAAAAAGTGACAATTTTGTAGGTAGTACAGGAAACGTCGTAAATGCGTACGGCGTTTCTTTCCTATATTGGTTTCGATTGGAGAAGGTATGAGCAATATATTTGAGAGAAAGAAGGGAATATTTTTATGTTGGTACGCTACAAGCAATTACTTTTGCTGGGTGTGGCCCTACTTGTGGTCGCTATCCTTCCTTTGGCTGTACAGGCCAGTGAATATGGGGGGGTGAGTCTCTCCTGGGGCAGTCAGGGTTCAGCCGTCACGCAGCTGCAGCAAGATCTAACCAGATTGGGTTTTAATACATACGGTATTGATGGAAAGTTTGGTGCAAATACTTACAATGCAGTGGTCAGGTTTCAAAAAGCGAGAGGAATAGAGGCAATTGGGATAGTTGGCCCCAAAACCAGGGCTGCCCTGTCTGCTGCTGCAAGCGGTACACAAGTGTCTCGATCTGGAAATACAGACACCCGTAAGTATCCTAAATTAAGCAAAGTCAATGGCTCTTTTGGTCAATTTCACTACAGAGATTTATCTGGCGGGAGAATAGAAATAGACCCTGTCTGGATTGCTGAAAATATTGTAACAATTAAATTGCCCGGTTTAAACAAATACGTACAGGTAAATAAGAAGGCTGCAAATAATTTTATAAAGGCGTTTACCTACATAGCAAATGGTACAGCTACCATAAGCGGAAAGAGTGTACCCCTCTTGAGTCTTATAAAGACCATGGACGGGACATTCGTTCCCCGGCATGTTTATTGGAACTCAACTAATGGTTTAAGCAATCATTCATGGGGAACTGCTATTGATATTAATGCAGCTAATCATCTGCGATATGTTAACCCCGCCTGGGAACCTAATGACCCTAATGTAATACTTTGGGAGAAGGCGTTTAAACCGGCTGGTTTTAGTTGGGGCAACAGCTTCAATGATTCGATGCATTATGAATTATAACGAGAGTGGTCAGCTTCCTATCAATAAAACAGGCGGTATTTTCTTCCCCCGCCTCGTTGCAGTGGTGTGTTAAAACAGCCCCGCAGTTTCTTACGATGCTTAAACGAAGCAAGAACATGTCCCGCCGTTTCTTTAAGCGGCGGGCTTCTATTAACAGAACAAGCAGCGGTGGGATAACCTTACTCGCCGTTTTTTAATACCATTAGATAATGGTATTATTTTTTTGATATAATGGTGGCATTGTTCGGAATATAGAGTCTTGGTGATGATTTCCTCGCAGGTGTTTTTTAAATACATGTGATTAGAGAGGTGTGCGCACAGTTGAGGATTTGGGTCATAGTACCTTTTTTAATGATTTTAGCTATATTCTATGTTGGTAAACGCGGGCAACAGGCCTTCGCCAAGTATATCCCCAAGGCGTATATAAAAATATATTGGTTAGTTTATCTGCTGATAACTTCCTCCTTTTTAATTGGAAGGGGCTTCGAATCCGGTAATCCAGTAATTGACAGACTGATAATGTGGGTTGGCGCATACTCACTGGCCCTTCTGTTCTATGGTTTTATTATCCTGGTTTTACTTGATTTGTTTAGGATAATGGATCATTGGCTGGGATTTATTCCGAAGCGTATCAAACAATCACCTGCCAAGGTTGGAATAGCAGTGATTTTGGTTCTGACGGGCATTCTTGCCTATGGAAGCTGGAACGCATGGCACCCGGTTTTCACTTCGTATGAGATAGGCATTCCCAAAACTACTAATAATATCGAACAGCTCCACGTCATCATGATTTCTGATTTACATCTGGGTGATATCGTCTACAAAGAGCGTTTTGCAGAGATGATTCAGCAAATAAACAGGCAGAATCCCGATATAATTCTCCTGGGGGGAGATATTATCGATGGAGACATAGAACCCTTTTTGGAACAGGATATTGGAGCAACCTTTAGCCAGTTAAAGTCGAGGTTAGGAACCTACATGGTGCTGGGGAATCATGATGAATATGGGATAGAGGCAGTACCTTATTTTAAGGCTGCCGGTATAACCGTACTCAGTGATAAATACGAGCTGATTGATAACAGCTTTTATCTGGTAGGTACAGACTTTGGCGGATGGCACAGCAACGGTTCTTCACAGCAGCCACTGGCTGACATTATGGCTGGAATCAACAAACAACTGCCCATAATACTATTAAAACACAGTCCCGTCGATCTT
>JAQUBU010000180.1 GCA_028686565.1 Syntrophomonadaceae bacterium | reverse complement strand
AGTCCTCAACTTGAGTATTTTTTTCATCCACCGGAACCGCCTGGCTCTCCCATAGTTTTTCTGCTTCTTGTAGAACGGCTGCGTCTATTGCTTTATAGTCTTCAAAATGTTCCGGGGTATGAAACCGAATCACCTTGTCGTTGATAAACTCCAGATAAAAAATATCTCCAGCTTGAAGGTTTCCTCCCCATCGTTTTAGTCCACCCAGCATATTAAATGAAAAACCAGCCAAAAATATCTCATCTTTTGAATCAATAACTGCAATCTTGTTAGCAAGGGGAATCTTGATGGTTCGGCTGATGCGAATATTGCTGGTATTCAAATAAGCCGCTGAAACCCGGTATTTGGTAAAGAATTTCCCATATCGTTCGAATACCTCCAGTATGACTCTTTCGCGGTAATCATCTAATGCATCTTCGTTACCATCGCCAGTAAATCCCCATAGTTTCAAATTAGCATCTTTGTCTAACCAGGTTTTTAATAAATATTGATTATTTTTATTATGTATAATTCGGGGATGCATATTTAGATAAGCATAAACCGAATTTTTACTGATTTCGTCATTACGCCGGGCCTGTACTTCCTGATAGATTTGGTTAATGTTTAAAGGTCGTTGTGCTTCTTCCAATACCAGGCAAATTAAATCTTTTAGATAAATATGATCAACAATTGGCCATTCGCTTAAACCATAGGTTCCCGGTGCTGTCCTTCTTAAGCGAGTTGTACGCTGCATTACAGCCAGAATATTTCTATCTTCCCCTTGCATAGAAAAAGGTAGTTTAAATAATTCCGCAAATTCCTCTACCTCAGTAAAATGTAGCGGACGCCCTACCCGGTGTATTATCAGAAATAGTTCTTCTTCTTTATTCAATTTCTGATGAACAGGATAATAATAGACTCCGTCGGCAATCTCTACCAGTTTGAAATATTCGCTCAGGATTGGTTTTATTAGAGCATTATGGGATGACAGTTTTTTAAGCGCTGCTGATTCATTCGCATAGAAAAACCGGTAAGGCTGTAGACCTGCTGCATGCAATTCCAGTTTCAAGGCATAATATACCTGCAGAGAAAGCACAAGCCCTTCCTGTGTATGCTGGTAACGCTTTTCTTCAAAAAGCAGCTCATACATTGTATGAAATAGGTCTAAGTCTTCCTCGCTTAAGCCAAATTCGTGCAGATCAATAATGCCTTGCGATTCTATATTATTGTTTATCCAATCAAAATATGGTTTGAGATACCTGTAACCGGAACGATACCTTATCTTTCTTAAAGCTTTAGTTTCGATTTGCCTTATCCTTTCCCTTGTTACCCCAAATTCCTCTCCCGTTTCCTCTAAAGTTCGTTTCTGAATAATTCTTTGTTGAATGACCTGGCTCTCCCTATCTTTCAGCAGATCCCGCCAACAATTCAAGGTATATTCGATAACTTTTTTAAAGTCAGGTTCAAAACGGTATAAATATTTTTTATTGGTAGTCCACCAGTTAAATGATATTCTAAAACATCCACATAGCTCTAATTTTTCTCGCAAAGAATCAAGGCCAATATTAATGCCTATACTTTTCAAAGCGGGCAATAATTCATTAATGTCGAACTCCGGATACTTATTAATATAATTGTGCAATAAATGTTCTATTCCCTCCGAAGCCTTATGGCAGCGTTGCCATATTAGCTGACTCCATAAAATGACCTGAGCAGGATCATTATTGTCCGATTCAGCTATCCAATAATCTTCAAATATATTATGGATACATCTGCTATCCTGAAGTACTTTTAATATGCTCTGCGTATCTGGAAATATCGGAAATAAAGCTATATCTTTTAATCGTTGAGGGGATTCTGCCTTTTTCAGATAGTTTCTAAGAACGTGTTCTTTCCACAATTTGCGCTTACTACTTGAATATGAATCCCACAATTTATAAAAACGGATAATTTCACCAATATCCTTTTCGGCCCTGCTTAGATGATTTGGGTATGTATCATCTTTTTCTTGTGTTGTTGTTTGCTGGGGTTCCATTGCATAGATTGTAAGGTCCTGCACATCTTGATATCGCTTGTCCAAATGAACTTCTATATCAATAACTTCTTTTTCCGCCAAACCTTTAATAAAGTATTCTTGCTCCAGAATCTTGATTAGTTCTTCTGTATTAAAAATTTCTTTCTGTTTCAAAACATCAATATCAATAACCTGCCAAGGAGTCACAAAAAGGGCCTCACCTATATTTTGTAAGTAATCAAGCAGAATGTCCTGACACATCTGTATCGATTTATTATTTAAACGCGCCAGTTTCACAGAAGCGTTTTTTATTGATAATACGCGTTGTGTATTCTTGACTTTATGCCACTCTTCGCGAAGTTGCTCTTGTTGTGATGTTAGCCGCGTAGCTCCATTGGAGTCGGTAATGGTCAGGGTGTTGCCGTCGGCTGATTCTGTCCAGCTGGCGGAGGCTACGTCGATTATATTAACTGTTCCGCTAGCAGTTACACCATTATTGAAGGAAGCATTGGGGGTGTTTACGGTTAAGTTACCGCTAATTCTTTCGCCTGCATTGCCAGTCAGGGTTGATGTGCCGGTTCCGTTATGGCTGAATGTTAGGTTGCCGGTCAATTTATATGCCCCAAAATTCATAGTAAGAGAGCGAGTTATGCTAGGGCTGGCTGTAATATTAGCGGTGAATGTAATGGTGGTAATATTGCTGTTAGCCAATGCAGTAGTTAGTTCCGCTGCTGTGCCAACACTGGCAGTAGTTACTGTGGAACTTCCGCCGCCGCCACCGCCGCCAGAGCTCGATGTGTTTATAATAGGTGCTGAAACTCCTGTTGCCACTGTCTGAGATAGGGGTTTGGTTTCAAAGCTTACTCCGCTGGCATTTACCGTTGCTTTTTCAACTGTTCCGGCTCCTGTTACTGCAACTTTGGCGTCTGCTATTAATGTGGTTATCCTGGTATCTTTATCGGTTTTTACGGTTACCCCTTCCGATTTGATCTGAAGACTTGCCAGCTTGGCCCCTGCCAAATCAATATCGATTGTACCATCAACTTTTTTGTCAACTAGAACTGTTTCGAATCCTTTACCGGTCAAATTTAGTTCTTCAATTTTTACGCTGGATTGAGCGATCAATTGGCCGATTTCAGAAGTTCCTGATGCTACAATACGTACTGCCCCATTATCCTTCAGAACATAGGTCTGTGCGATCTGTGTATCAATAAAGTACACACTGTTGCTTCCGCCGCCATTAATGTAGGTGCTGCCTTTTACGATGACCTTTTTCAAACTGACATTACCATCAGCAACTGCTTTGTCGATGGTCAAGTCACCTTCGATTACCGTGTTTTGCAGGGTAACATCCTTGGCTTTGAGAGTTACATTTCCTTTAATAGTGTCAGTACCGTTTGATGGTCCATATGTTCCTGCTTTATCAAAAACATTTACCTGGGATTTAATCTCTGTCCTGGTTCCTGCAAATTTGTTTAAAACTACGGCTGCTTCGGCTCTGCTTGTACTCCCTTGTGGTTTAAACGAATTATCTGGGTATCCTGAAATTACATTATGCCCGCTGGCGGTACTCACAGCGTCTTTAGCCCATACCGATATCTGGTTAACATCAGAGAATGATTTCCCAGCAGCAGGTTTTTCCAAGCCAGCAGCTTTAACAATCATAACTGCCATCTGTTCACGGCTGATTACATTATCAGGACCAAACCTGGTTTCGTCGTAACCATTTACTATGCCAGCTGCATTGGCACTTGAAATATAGTCTTTAGCCCAATGGTTGGCAGTATCATCAAAAACCTTGCCATTTTTGGAATTCAATTCAAATGCCTTAACCAAAGCTGTAGCAAATTCTGCTCTCGTTATCGATTTGTCAGGTTTGAATGTTCCGTCTGGATATCCATTGATAACGGACTGACCACTAAGGTTTTCAATCTGGCTCTGGGCCCAGTGTCCGTTAATATCTGTGTTTGTTGAACTAGCATAAGCTGACAGTGATGTAAATACGAAAGCAATAGTCCAAAGAAATGTTGATAGCATCAACAAGCTAAAATGTTTATTGTACCCCAAATATTTTCCCTCCCCTTGGTAATCAAAAATAACTTTTTACAAGTTGTTTTTCACGCTCCTTTAAGTGCCTATACCCCCCTTGATGTCACTAAGTGCGTCCATTTTGAGCATAGTATAAGACCCTTTAAGCTAATAAGCTAAGGTCCTGTAAAGTATTGCTTTTGGCCATAGGTATTTCTCCAGCAAATGCTTTATTCAAGAGATGATTGTATGGGGGGTTCAATTTTCAAAATTATAATTACCTTGTCATTCCGAACAATACGGAATTCCCCATTGATAATATTTTCCGCCATTACCCCCTTCCACTTCCCATCCTGGTAGTCCCAGAGAATTCCAACAAGATTCTTCAGATCGAAAACATCTATTTCTACTCCAATTATTCGCCCCCCCTTTTTTTATTCTATTTATCCTTGGCACCCCTCCTTTGTGATGAAATAATATATAACACTTATAAAAGCATTCACACCCCCCTATGTCACATATCGCGTCATGTCTGGCGATAAAGAAGTCCCCTTTTGAAATAGGGGATTGACGCCGAACGTATGTTTGTTATAATATACTTACACTTGTTTCTTAACATTGTTTTTCAATTGCTTCTATGTTACCTTAATAGCATGACAATTCAATGAGTTCGACAAAGAATGTATATAAAATTTATTTATCGACAGGATGTTCATTTTTATGGGAAGTTTTGCTGAAATTTTTAAGAATCTAAGAGTTCAAAGAGGTATGAGCCAGGCCGACCTAGCGCGCATAATCGGAGTGGCTCGCACTACTGTGTCCAGTTATGAAAATGGTACTCGCACTCCAGACAGGGAGACACTTATCAAGATTGCATCTTGCTACCAAGTAAGTCTGGACTATTTGCTCGGCACCGATACTTTAGGCATTGATTCTTCTTCTCATTATTCTGCTATTCTTAAGGAGATTAATTCTCTCCTGACCACTACCCCTATTGATAGTGAAAAGAAAAAGGAAATAGTCAACGAGGTACGTGATTACTTCCGTTGGAAACTCCAGCAGGCTGAACAAAATCGGATTTCCGAAGAAGAATAATAGCCTGATCTGACTTTATAATGCTAACTTCCATATTACTTAATTCACTAGTAATAAGACCTTCCCAAT
>JAQUBU010000008.1 GCA_028686565.1 Syntrophomonadaceae bacterium | reverse complement strand
CTCTGGACATCCGCTAAATCCAATTGTCCCAGCTGATTGACCCCGGCATATTCCACATGGGTATGCTGCCGCCAGGGGAGGTCATTGGAATGATGCTCCATCAAGGTACTTATTACTATATTGCCGGGTGAAAAGCCCAGGCGATAAGACAGCTTGTTAATGGCTTCGGTCGTATTCTTTACCATTATAATTGTATCGTGGTTCATATCAGCTTTAACAAAATGCCCAATCGTCTCATGGCAATTATCATAAACCTGAGAAGATAGCAGGGATTTATAGCCGGTTCCTCTATGAACGCCTGAATACCAGCCAAGAAAGTCTTGAATTTCATTTAATACAGGTCGGAGTGCTGGGGTACTGGCTGCATTATCAAAATTAATATATTTTGAACGCTTTGAATTGACGGTCGGTACTTTTTGCTCAATACCCACAATATCCTGACGAAATTTACCTTGGGCGAAACTATCCTTCTTTATTAGAAACACATCCTAAAAGTAAACGCTTTAGATATACTATGAACATCAGGATGTTTTGGATACCAGAATGAATTCTTGTTTATGCAGTATTTAATTTAGATAAAGAGCTGCATATTTGAGTTAAGTGCATCCTTAAGATATTCTTTAACATCAACTATTTTGACTTCAGGTATCAGCTCTTCGGGTTTAAAACCCATAATCTCAATAGATAACTTGCAAGCATGGAAATTAACGCCTTTCTTGCGCGCACCGTCCAGGAAATCTTTTAAACGCGGGGTTTTATCTGCTTCCATCATTTCGAGAAGCATTGCTTTGCCAATACCTACCATATTCATTTTGGATAGAGGCAATTGTTCTGCCCCCCTGGGAGTAAGCGTGGAAAAGAGTTTTTCATAGCTGCTCTTATCTTCCAGAGTCATTTTTTCAGGATCTCTTAAAAGCATCAAGCCCCAGAAGGCAAAAAACATGGTTACACTTATCTCCATTTCACGTGCGGCATTGGCGATAATAAGTGCGGCCAGAGCTTTATCATACTCTCCGCTAAACATAAGCAGGTTGATATGCTTATTTTCCATTTTTCATACCTCCATAGGTTTTTATTTATTACTCCTTCTATTTTTAGCCAGTTTATTTCTATTTATTAAGCTAATTCATTATTTTCCGGGCAATATAAAAAATAACGGCAGAAAATAATGATATAATCATAAAAACCAAGTGAAAGCGAGATAGCAGATGAATTCAAAACAGGTTGTATTAACCGGTTTAGTCATTTCAGCATTTATGACTGCCGTAGTGGCATCAGATATAGTTCCGGTACTGTTCGTGTCTTTTATTGTAATGGCAGGAGGCATCCTGGCTACATTTTTTATTGCACTTAGTAAAAAGAGACAGGAACGGCTTGCTGAAATGAACTTGATGCTTAAGGCCAGTCAGGAAATTAATTCTCAAAGTGATGAAGATGCAATATTTGAAAGATTATTATATTGGATAAAGCGCTTGATCAAATGTGAAGCAGTACTGCTTTATGCAGATGGAGCAGTATACCCGGACGAGGAATTTACTGGCCAGATGGATTGGCAAGAGTTATTTCAATGGGTTAAAAAGAGGCAGGAAGCCTTGCTTTTTAATCGCGCAGATAAGCTGAGTCCGGCAGTATTTTTGCCGGAGCGGATAGTATCATTATTAGCTGTGCCTCTGCGCCGGGGGGAAGATATTCCTGCCCTGGCAGTTCTGCTCAATGAAAATGATAAAGGCTTCTTTAATGAGCAAGACCGGGAATTCATCCAAGTGCTGAGCAGACAGGCTTCAATAGCTTGGAGTAAAGCCTGCAGTCATTCAGATATGGAAAGTTTCCACCTATTTATGCTTAAGTCATTAGTACGCTTTTTGGAAAGGCAGGACCCGGTATTTATAGGTCATGCTGAGCGGGTGGCCGCAGTTTCTGAAATATTGGGGCGAAAACTGCGCCTGGATGAGGAAGAAATGAAAGTATTGAGCTATGCTGCTTTCTTGCACGACATAGGAAGATTTGTAATTTTAGCCAGGGAAGAAGATGAAACTGCACAAATATCAGGGGAAGAAGCCCGGGTTAATGTTGACGAGCATCCTGTCAGAGGAGCCCAATGTCTGCCTCAGGAGGGGATATTCCAGCAAATCAGGGAGGGAATTCTATATCATCATGAACGATATGACGGCAGTGGTTTTCCGGAAGGCCTGGCCCATACGGCAATTCCCTTGCATGCCCGTATTATTGCAGTGGCGGATATTTATGATGCCATGACCCGGCTATGCCCGGAGGAAGAACGACTGAATCATGAAGTGGCCATAAGGGAAATAAAAAAGGCGATGGGCAGTTTGCTTGATCCCCTGGTGGTAGTGGTTTTGGAAGAAATTGAAGCTGAAATAAAAGAAATTGTAAAATAGTACTGAGGTATTCTCGTTTTCCTCTGTAAAGTGTAAAATTGATATGAAATATATTCTGGGTGGGAGAAGTTTGTCCATTAAAAAAATTTATCTTATAATTATTTTAATAGGTGTCTTGTGTGCCACCTATTTTATTTATGCCAATATCCAGCCGGAGAAATTAATTCCCTCGATATCTACAGGTAAGGAGGAGGTAAAATCACTTTTTCCTGATCCTGCCTATACCAGCTATCAAATGGGTCTGTATCTGGACACCAATAACCGCACACTTTATGGAAGTACTATACTTAAAACCAGAAACACTACTGATCAGTTAATAAATGAAGTGTGGTTTACAGCCTACCCCAATGCTTTCCGCAATGCCCAAGAAAGCCCGGCTCCTTCCAATGCTTATTATTCAGGCTTTGATCCTGGCTGGCTGGAGTTTCAGGAGTTCAAGGTAAATGGCCGGCAAGTGGAATTTTACGCTAATGGAGTATCTGTGCAGGTAATTACACCTCAAGACATTATTCCCGGCAGCGAAATGCAGTTTGAGATAAAGTGGCAGGCTAAAGTGCCAAAACTTGCTTATCGTTACGGGGCCAAGGACGGGATTTTTATGCTGGGTAATTTTTATCCGGCTTTAAATGTATGGGATGCTGCTGGATGGCATAATTCGTATAATTCATTATTCGGCGATCCTTTTTGCTTCCACTGTGCTGATTATGAGGTTAGCTTCAATATACCGGCAGGATATCGGGTAGTATCAACCGGGGAAAAGATGGAAACAATAGCAGAAGATAATAGCCGGGAAATCCATATAATAAAGGCGCAAAATGTCCGTGACTTTTGTTTGGCGGTACTGTATGATTACAACGAGTCAAAAGATGAAAAATTCAGGCCTGCCATAGAATGCTATTTTCCCAACCGCTATAATGATTTCTCGGCCCACGTGCTGAAGCAGTCCGCTGAAATAATCAATTTCTTTGCCTGCAGTTGGGGTTCATATCCGTATAATGATTTTAAGGTAGTATTTGTTCCTATGAAAGGTTTTCACGGTATGGAGTATTCAGGCTTGATGTTTTTTAGTGAGGAATTTTTGCAGCCCGAAGCTTATAAACAGCGGGGTGAATTCATTCTGGCTCATGAGATAGCCCACCAGTGGTGGTTTGCCATGGTAGGCAATGACCAGCTTAAGGAGCCTTGGCTGGACGAGGGCCTTGCTAATTGGAGTGCTTATAAATATCTGGAAAAATATAGAGGGGTTAAGCCGCCCCAGCTTGATAAATATGCTGAAGGTATAAATTTGGCCCGGGAAATGAGAGAGATTTATTCCACCCAGGATTACTATTCTACAGCTTATACTGGCGGCGAAGCATTCTGGTTTGGCTTGGAAAAGGAAATGGGAATGGAAACGGTGAATAAAGTATTACGCAGGTATCTGGCTGATTACCGTTTTAATATTGCTACCACAGATGATTTATTGCAGGTAATAAAGAAGGAAGCACATCAGGATATGACAGACTATTTTGCTAAATGGTTTAAAGACTAGCAATAAAAAGAAGGCCCGATAAGAAAGCATAACTAACGAAGTTTGCTTTAACGAGCCTTCTGAATAAGTTTGCTTTATACACTGGCACCATGTTCCTTAACAATTTTAACAGCTTGATCGATTTTATCTTGACTGGTTACCAGGGTGAGCAGGAATGATTTATTTCCCGGCAGTTCGCTGCTGCCTGCCATTCCGCTTACCGAAGGGTCCGCAGCCAGCAGAGGTGAAGGATATCCGTCATAGGCTTCTGTACCGAGTACTAATGTAGCGAGTGTGGCGGCAGAGTTGTTATAAAGTTCGGAGTTGGGGTATTCTGATACCCGGTCGATTCTAGTTTCCGTATAGCCCTGTTGCTTGAGAATTTCTTTAGCAGCCTTGGCCTGCTGTGCGGTTGGGAAATAAGCTAATATAGATCTTTCGCCAGTTTCAAGTTGCATATATATACCTTCCTTTGCTGTGAATATTTGATTAGAACCAATTTAAAACTCCCTGGTATCATTTTTGCCATTTAATATCCGGAATATATATGGAAAAACAAGGAGGACATACATGAATCCGATTAAAAAGCTTGATTATAATTTGAGAAATATGATTATCGAGGCCTTAAAATCAGCCAGGGATAAGGGATTAATAAATTTTGAAAACATTCCTGAATTTGAAGTTGAGGTTCCCCGGGATAAACAGCATGGGGATTTTGCCACTAATGTTGCTATGTTAATGGCTCGGGAAGCCCGCATGGCACCACGGAAGATAGCAGAAATTCTGATCAGCATGATAGATACCAGCGGTTCCGGAGTTGAAAGGATTGAGATTGCAGGGGCCGGCTTCATTAATTTCTATCTTAACAATTCCTGGCTTTATGAAATACCGGGGCTGGTTTATAATATGAAAGAAAAGTATGGATTTACTCCCAGGATAAATACCAAGGTGCAGGTTGAATTTGTCAGTGCTAATCCTACGGGGAATTTACATATGGGCAATGCCCGCGGCGGAGCTATTGGCGATACTCTGGCCAATATTCTGGAGCGGGCGGGATATGATGTAGAGAGAGAATTCTACATCAATGATGCCGGTAATCAGATCGAAATATTTACCGATTCCATGGAAGCCAGGTATTTACAATTAACCGGACATGATGTGGAGTTTCCTGAGAATGGTTATGCCGGGCTGGATTTGATAGATACCGTGCGAAATATAATTACGGATTATGATAAAACACTGCTTGATATGCCAAGAGACCAGCGAAGAAAAATTATTGTCGAATATGCACTAAAAGAAAAAATTGATTATATAAAGGAAACTTTACTTGGTTTTGGTATTGTTTATGATGTCTGGTTTAATGAAAAAAGCTTGCATGATGCAGGTAAAATAGATCAGGTTTTGCAGAAGCTCAAAGAACTGGATTATTGTTATGAGAATGAAGGGGCTATATGGTTTAAATCTACAGCCTTTGGTGATGAAAAAGATGAAGTTCTGATGCGGGCTAATGGCTTACCTACATATTTCGCAGCAGACATAGCTTATCATCAGGATAAATTCGAAAGAGGTTTCGACTGGGTCATTAACATATGGGGAGCTGACCATCACGGCCACGTAGCTCGGATGAAGGGGGCTATGCAAGCACTTGGTTATGATCCCGATAAACTGGATATTTTATTAATGCAGTTGGTAAGGTTATACCGGGCAGGTAATATCGTGCGCATGTCCAAACGCACCGGGACAACGGTTTCACTTGATGAACTGATTGCTGATGTAGGTAAGGATGCCGCCCGTTTCTTTTTTGTTATGCGCAGTCCTGACAGCCATCTTGATTTTGATCTGGAACTGGCCCGGCAAAAAAGCCAGGAAAACCCGGTGTATTATGTACAGTATGCTCATGCTCGCATATGCAGCATTTTCAGACAAGCTGAGGCTGAAGGGATTACAGTTGCCAAACCTGAGCTTATAGATGCCAGTCTCTTGCAGGAGGATGAAGAACTGGCAATTTTAAGAAAAATAGCGGATTTTCCAGAAGAGATTAATATTGCCGCCAGAACACTTGCACCACAGCGAATAGCCCGCTATGTGCTTGATCTGGCAGCATTGTTTCATAGTTTTTACAACCATCATCGAGTATTAAATGACAACCCCGATTTGCAAAATGCCCGTCTTTTATTACTGGCGGTAACTCGTATTACTATAAAAAATTCTCTTGACATACTGGGTGTAAGTTCTCCAGAAAAAATGTAGGAGGTATGACAAATGATGACTTTCAAGAAAAGTGAAGCAGACTGGGCCGTGGAAATAATGATGCGTAAACAGGAAGCTATGTTTTATTCAGATTTGATTAATGAGATAGCTGATATGATGGTGAAAAATAAGGATACAGCTACTTTAACATCAATATATACGCGTATCAATCTTGATAACCGTCTGGTCTATCAGGGTGAAGGATTTTGGTTTTA
This sequence comes from Syntrophomonadaceae bacterium, assembly GCA_028686565.1. GTDB lineage: Bacteria > Bacillota > Syntrophomonadia > Syntrophomonadales > Syntrophomonadaceae > JAQUBU01. The sequence continues at coordinate 15,559 of JAQUBU010000008.1, read as the reverse complement.
TGATACCAATAGATTGAGCAGACCTCGGGTTTAGAGGCTCATTCTTGAATTAGCATAATGATGGAGGAATAAGTTGAAAATTAGATGGCTGGGGCATGCCTCCTTTCTGATAGAAACTGAAGAAAAACGAATTATCACTGACCCGTTTGATGAAAAGTCAGGTTATCCGGTTTTTCCCCAAGAGGTGGATATAGCCACAGTCAGCCATGAACATTGGGATCACAACGCAGTTCATGTGCTAAAGGGAAATCCAATGATTATTAAAGGTGCGGGAGATTTTGGCCTGGATAAAATCAGAATCAAGGGAATCAGCTCTTTTCATGATAAAAATCAAGGTAAAAACCGCGGTACCAATACCATATATAAAATAATCAGTGAGGGATTAAACCTGCTGCATCTGGGTGATCTGGGGCAGATACTGACTCGTGAACAGATCCGGGAGATAGGCAAGGTGGACGTTTTGTTTATTCCGGTAGGAGGTAACTACACAATTGATGCCAAAGATGCTCTGGCAATTGTGGAGCAGATTAAGCCCGGCATCATTATCCCCATGCATTTTAAGACCGCTCACGTTACGATTAATCTGGCACCGGTCGAAGCATTTGTGTGCCAGTTTGAGCGCTGTGTAAAAAAACCATATCTGGAATTGAGTAAAGAAGGTTTGGGTTCACAACCATTAGTAATGTTATTGGATTATCAGTATTGATCTTGAACAAAGTGGATTAAGAGCAAAATAAGGGAGGGGCCCACTAGTGACCAAGTATATTTTCATTACCGGAGGTGTTGTTTCTTCATTAGGCAAAGGCATCACCGCCGCATCTTTAGGCAGACTGCTCAAAAGCAGAGGCCTAAAGGTAGCTTTGCAGAAATTCGATCCGTACATTAATGTTGACCCGGGAACTATGAGTCCCTACCAGCATGGAGAGGTTTATGTTACCGAAGATGGGGCGGAAACGGACCTGGATGTGGGGCATTATGAAAGATTTGTAGACGAAAACCTGAGCCAGTATGCCAATTGTACAACCGGAAGAATTTATCAGGCAGTTCTTGACAAGGAAAGAAAGGGTGACTATCTGGGGCAAACCGTACAGGTAATTCCTCATATCACCAACGAGATAAAAGAACGGGTAGTTTTGATTGAAAAGGTAGCTCATCCGGATATAGTAATAAGCGAGATTGGCGGTACCGTCGGGGATATTGAGTCGCTTCCTTTTTTGGAGGCCATAAGGCAATTGAAAATTGAACTAGGCAAGGACAGGGTCTTATATATTCATGTTACATTGATTCCTTACATCAAGGCGGCTGGAGAGTTAAAAACCAAACCGACCCAGCATAGTGTAAAAGAACTTCGCAGTATAGGCATTCAACCCGATATTCTGGTTTGCCGCACCGGAAAGGAGCTTTCCGAAGATATTAAAGCCAAGTTGGCTTTATTTTGCGATGTTGATCGTGAAGCGGTCATACAACTTAAAGATGCGAGTTCCATATATGAGGTTCCCTTGATGCTGGCCCAAGAAAAACTGGACCAGGAGGTCATAAAAAGACTGGGTCTGCGTTGTCCGGTTGCTGATTTGGGCGAATGGGAAGAAATAGTCAGCAAGGTTAAAAATCTGGAAGATGAAGTTACCATTGGGCTGGTAGGCAAATATGTTGAGCTTCCTGATGCTTATTTAAGTATTGTTGAATCGCTTAAACATGCGGGTTTTCAATATAACACGGAAATTAAGATAAAATGGATAAATGCTGAACAGATCGAAAAGGAAGGCACACAGGATTTACTCCAGGATGTTGATGGCATACTGGTGCCCGGAGGTTTCGGAGAAAGAGGAATTGAAGGCAAGATAGCCACAGCCGGTTATGCCCGCAAAAATAACGTTCCTTTTCTGGGAATATGTCTGGGGATGCAGTGTGCAGTTATTGAATTTGCCAGAGATATATGCCACCTTAAGGGAGCAAACAGTTCAGAATTTGCCCCGGATAGTCCCCATCCGGTTGTTCATATTATGCCGGATCAAGAGAAAATATCCCAAAAAGGAGGGACAATGCGTCTGGGAGGATATCCATGCCACCTGAAGGAGGGTACAGCTGCATTTGATGCTTATGGATATTTGGATATAAGTGAGCGTCACCGCCATCGTTATGAGATAAACAATGAGTACAGAAAAATCCTGGAGGATAATGGATTGACAATTTGCGGAATATCCCCGGATGGGAGCTTGGTTGAGATAATTGAACTAAGTGACCATCCTTGGTTTGTAGCCTGTCAATTTCATCCTGAGTTTAAATCCCGACCTAACCGCCCGCACCCCTTGTTTATGGGGCTGGTAAGAAATGCCCTTGATTTTAAGAAGAAATAATGAACAGGGGATTATCCCCTCTTAGCTGGATTATATTCTTTCATAAATTATATTGATAAAGTGGGTATTCACTTAAAGCGGACGGCATACACATGTTATTTTCTCCTAATATGTGTATGCCTTTCCTGTAGGGTTCAGGATTCTTATTGTCAGGGCTTTTTATAGACATGGATATGGATACCAATACTTTCTAATGGTCAAACTAGCAATGAAAAATCTGTGAGGTTGAATTTATGTTTACGACGAGAATTATCGATATTAAGGAAAAGGAACGCTATGATAGTTTTATAGATGCCCATCCCAAGGGCCATTTCCTGCAATTGTGGGAATGGGGACAGGTAAAGCAAGGCATGGGGTGGGAGCCCTTGCCGTTAGTTCTGGAAGAGGATGGCATAATTAAGGCTTCTTTGCTCATTTTAAAAAGAAAATTGCCGATTCCCGGTTTAAAAAAATGCATTTTTTATTCTCCCCGGGGACCGGTAGTGGATATTGAGAATGAAGAGCTGTGTCAAGCTTTATTTAAAGGGGCGGAAAAGGTAGCCAGAGATGAAGGCGCCATTTTATTGAAAATTGACCCCGATGTAGCTATAGAGCAGCAAAAATTTAAAGATATCCTTATAAAATGCGGGTTTCGAGCTAATGAAACCGGGCTTGATTTCGAAGGAGTGCAGCCCAGATTTGTTTTCCGTCTCGATGTCAGCGGTACAGAAAAACAACTAATGGAAAATATGCATGCCAAGTGGAGATATAATATTCGCCTGGCTGCCAAGAAAAAAGTCAGTATTAAAATAGCGCAGAACAAAGAAGATTTGCGTGTATTTTATGAAATACTTAAAGAAACTGCCAGCAGAGACCATTTTCTAGTTCGTGGTTACGAGTATTTTGCCTGGATATGGGATTATATGGTTGAAAAGAATTATGCTAAAATATTCCTGGCTGAATATGAAGGCCAAACTATTGCTGCCACTCTGGCCTTAATTACCGGGGACAAGGTCTGGTATCTTTACGGGGCATCGAGCAACAATTATCGAAGTGTAATGCCCAACTATCTTATTCAATGGGAAATGATTCGCTGGGCACGTCAGCAGGATTGTAAGCTTTATGATTTCAGAGGCGTTTCAGGGGACATGGATGAAACCAACCCGCTCTATGGATTATACCGGTTTAAAAAAGGATTTGGCGGCGATATGATTGAATTCGCCGGTGAATGGGATATGGTTTATTCCCGCTTGTTCTTCTGGCTGTGGAATAAGGTAATACCAATATATACAAAGATCAGAAAAGCTTGAGGGATCCAAGCAATGACATTTGCGGGAAAGGGGAAAGATGGAGATGAAACAAATCCTGCATAACAAATGGCTTGAAATAGATGTCAATGCTGTTAAGAGTAATCTGGAAGCGGTTAAGACAATGCTCGAAGAGCGTACCCGCTTAATGGCGGTGCTCAAGGCTGATGCTTATGGTCACGGAGCAAGCAATATTGCTCGTTTGCTCTTTCAGAGCGGGGTTGACTTTTTTGCGGTTTCCTTTCTGTATGAGGCATTGGAATTAAGGAAAGCAGGAATTCGTGCCAATATTCTGATTTTTAGCCCTCTGGTCGATGAAGACCAGGTTAAAGAGGCGATAAAAAACCATCTCACACTTACCATCACTTCTTCTTACGATAGCCAATTAATCGATAACATAAGCCAGCGTCTTAACCAAAAGGTTAATGTTCATCTTAAAGTAGATACTGGATTGGGCAGGTTTGGAATGGATACCCAGGAAATTATCGCTGTTTGTAATTCTTTAAAAGAAAATCCCAACATATACATAGAAGGTATATATACTCATATGGCGGAAGCTGCTGCCGACGATTCCAACTATACCGAAGGACAATTCGCTCAATTTATGGAGGTATGCCAGCGTCTGGCAGCAGCAGGGTTAAAGATACCGGTAAAACATTGTGCTAATAGTGCAGTATTTTTAAAGTATCCGCATATGCATCTGGATGCTGTAAGAATTGGAACTCTAATATCTGGACAATATCCGGCTGGTGATTTCCCAAAAACATTGAGATTAATGGACCCCTATAAATTCAAAAGTCAAATAATATCTTTGCGAAATCGCAAGGCTGACACTTATTTAGGTTATTATCGCAGCTACCGCCTAAAGGCCCCGGCGCAAGTCGCGGTGATTCCAGTAGGATATAATGACGGATTAGCTTTGGAAATAGCAAATAAACCTGAGGGTATTATTGATCTCATAAAAAAACTGGTTAAGATGGTTTTATTTTATTTTGATTCCCCTCGTTTTAGTCTTTATATAAAGATTAGAGGACATTCTTATCCAGTACGCGGCAAAGTTTTTATGCAGATGTCACTTATTGAAATACCTTTGAATGTTAATGTCAGCGTGGGTGATGAAGTTGAGATTCCCATTAGAAAGACGCTGGCAGCAAAAAATATTACGAAGATTTACATGAGAGAAGGAGCAGCGGTTAAGATAGAGGATGAAGAAGGCACTAGTTATGTAGTCGAGGGGGATTAGAGTGCAGAAGAAAATAGTAGTGGGTGTTTTTGTTGTTTTTCTTCTGGTAATGGGCAGTTTGGCCGTAATCAATGCCCAAAAGCTGGAAAAAGCAGCCGGTGGCTCTAAAGCCGCAACAATTGGCGTTATCGAAATAAACGGAGCTATTGGGGGCGGTACAGCATGGCTGGCCGAAAGCGGAGCCAGCAGTTCGGACATAATGCAGGCAATTCGCCTTGCCGGGGAACGCAAGGATATTAAAGCCGTAGTTCTAAGGGTAGATAGTCCTGGTGGGACTTCGGGGGCTTCCCAGGAAATAGCTATAGAATTAGACCGCTTACGCAACACCGGCAAACCGGTGATAACTTCTATGGGCGATATGTGTGCATCAGGCGGATACTGGATTGCGTGCAGTACTGATCGAATCGTTGCAAATGGAGCTACCATAACTGGCAGCATAGGAGTCATAATGCAGCTGAGCAACTTGGAAGGTCTTTATGATAAACTGGGAATCCGCAACTCCAACATCAAAAGCGGTGAGCATAAGGATATGGGCTCAACAGACCGGGAATTGACTGCGGATGAGCAGATAATGCTGCAGGAGATGGTGGATGATTCCTACCAGCAATTTCTGGATCAAGTGAGGAAAGGGCGCAAAGGCAAGATTAAGGAAGAAAAGCTGTTGGAAATTGCCGATGGCAGAATATTTACCGGCCGACAAGCTAAGCAATTAGGGCTGGTGGATAGCCTGGGCAATTATTACGATGCAGTTAAAACCGCTGAAAATATGGCTGGATTAAAAGGCGATAGTAACATAGAAATACTAAACGGTGCTAATCTGTGGGATCGATTCATGCTTAATATGGGCAGCAGATCTTTGTTGCCAAATCAGGAATTAGCGGGTTTGAAATTTATAACGAGGTGAAAGCCTGATAGAATTAATAACTCAACTTTCTGACCAAAAGAACAGGCTGCAAAGCCCGGAAAGCAATAAAATAAACTGTTTAAAATACCATATTGACGTACCTCGCGAGCTAACTTATATGTCATTGCGAGTGCAGCGAAGCAATCCATCCATCGCCAAGTCATTTAGATTGCTTCTCTACCGCTCGCAATTCCCACGGGTAATAATCCGCCACGGTAAACGAAAACGTTAGAGCATTTTTCATTTACGTAGTCAATTACGGGGGAAGATTGCCGCGCTGCGCTCGCAATGACAGGTTGGCGCTGCGCTTACAATGACAAAACGCTAGTTTCATAGCAATGACAAGCACACTAGTTATGTCGCATAATATGTCAACTACGAAAGTTGAATTATTAATTACGTTTTGTGCTTGAGCGTTTTTGAGAAAGAAATGATATATAAATATGGGCGGCATGATTTATTGAGATAGGAGATTGTTAATTGACCCTCACAGAGATTATTTATGGCTTATTGTTTCAACCTTCCTCAACTTTTCAGTATCTGAGCAGGGAGAAGCCTTTAAAACAGGGACTTTTAATTTTTTTGAGCATAGCCTTGTTTAATGTATTGATTAGTCAGGGAATCGAAAACATCAGCATTAAAGATTCCCTGACCAACCTTTCACCAGGTTTCGTATGGGCTGCAGGAGGTATTGGGGTAATAGCATCAATGGTGATGCTGTTTTTTATGGCTGGATTTTTATCCCTAATTAGTGAGATTATTTATGGGCACGCTAATGGCAAGGGTTTACTGGTTTGTTTGAGTTTTGCTTTCCTTCCCAGTGTTTTGGGAGCACCTTTGCAATATGCAGCTCTGTTGACAGAGATGAAAGCGGCGGCCACAGCATTACCACTGTTAGCCATGATTTGGGTAATGATCCTGCAAGTTATTGCTCTGCGCGAAGCTTTAAGTTTGCGCAACAGCCAGGCTATATTGCTCTTTTTGCTTCCTTTGCTCATATTGCTGGCTTTATGTATAGTTACCGTTCTGCTCGTGGTTACAGTTTTTTCCTTGCCATTTATGCAATTTAAATGAAGGATATATTAGACAAGTGTAGAAATAGATGGTAAAAGACGGGAGGTGTTGACAGTAAATAGGAGCATAATGATTGTTGATGATCAAAAGGGAGTTCGACGTCTGCTGGAAGAACTTTTCAAACGAGAAGGATGGGAAGTTCATGCAGCTTCTGACGGAGTCGAAGCAATTTCTAAGCTTGATCAATATTTACCTGATATTTTGCTTATAGACATGAAAATGCCGAATATGAATGGTCTGGAAGCTTCACAAATAATTTTGCAGAAACATAAAAATTTGCCCATAATAATGATGACTGCTTACGGAGAGATGGAAGTAGTAAAACAAGCTTTGGATGCAGGGGTCAAAAGGTGTATTACCAAACCCTTTGATATTATTGTATTGCGGGATATAGTTATGCAAATAGTTATGGATAAGGTTTCTTGATTGAAAATTAGTTATAAGAGGTGATTACAGTGGCGTTAGTCCCAGTAAGTGACATGTTATATAAAGCTCAAAAGGAAGGTTACGCAGTAGGTGCGTTCAATGCCAATAATATGGAAATTATTCAGGCAATTATTGCGGCGGCACAGCTGGAAAATTCTCCGGTAATTATGCAGGCTAGTCAGGGAGCAATAAGCTATGCCGGGTTGGATTTCATAACCGGCATGGTGAAAATCGCAGCTGAAGCCAGCAAAGTTCCAGTAGCCTTGCACCTTGATCATGGTACGGATTTTGATCAGGTTGTAAAGTGTATCAGGAGCGGCTTTTCTTCAGTAATGTATGATGGTTCCAAGCTTCCCCTGGATGAAAATATAGCCATGACCAATAAAGTACTTGAAATAGCCAGACCCATAGGAGTATCGGTGGAAGCGGAACTGGGTAAAATAGGTGGTACTGAGGACGATATACATGTAAGCGAGAAAGAAGCCAGGTATACTGACCCCGAAGAAGCCAGGTATTTTGTAGCCAAGACTGGGATTGAGAGCCTGGCGATAGCTATTGGAACCGCGCATGGACAATATAAAGGCGAACCTGAACTGGATTTTGAAAGACTCGCTAAAATAAAATCCCTGATAGACATACCCATAGTCTTACACGGTTCCTCAGGGGTACCCGATGAAGCCGTAAAACGGGCTATTCAGCTAGGTATCTGTAAAGTTAATATAGATACCAATATCCGCGAAGCTTTTGTTTATACCATGCGCAAGGTTATACAGGAAAAACCGAATGAGATTGATCCCAGGAAGATACTGGGACCAGCCCGCGACGCGGTAGTAAAAATTATCCGCGCTAAAATGAAGGTTTTCGGCAGTTCTGGAAAGGCTTAAGGCAGGGCAGGGGCCTTTCCTCCTTTCAAATTACGGTGAGTATAAATCGTAATTTCCATTAAAACACTGCATTGCAAGAGTAATTTAATAAATATGGTTTTTAGAGATTTTCTGTTTTGAAGAAAGGATGATGTTTTTGCGCATTTTTATTGATACTGCTAATATAGAGGAAATAAAAGAAATAAGCTCAATGGGCTTTCTCGCGGGAGTAACTACTAATCCCAGTTTGGTTGCTCAAGAGAAACGTGATTATAAACAGGTAATTAAGGAAATCTGTGAAGTAGTTGATGGACCCATCAGTGCTGAAGTCATTGGTCTGGATTATGATTCCATGGTAAGGGAAGGCGAAGAACTGGCAGCTATTCACTCCAATGTAGTAATAAAAATACCAATTTGCGAGCCGGGCTTAAAAGCTATTAAAACCCTTAAACAAAAGGGAATTGCATGCAATGCAACCCTGGTGTTTTCAGCTAATCAAGCTTTGCTGGCAGCAAGAGCGGGTGCTGCTTTTGTAAGCCCCTTCATAGGGAGACTGGATGATATAGGCAATGACGGCTTGATTGTGCTGAATGATATAATTACTATATTTAATCAGTACATGCTTGATACCGAGGTTATTGCTGCCAGTATAAGACATCCCATGCATGTTATTGAATCAGCAAAAATAGGCTCGCACATTGCTACCGTACCATACCAGATTATCAAGCAGATGATGAAACACCCGCTGACTGATGCAGGGATAGAAAAGTTTATGCAGGATTGGAAAAAAGTCTTTTAGTAAAATGGGGGGTTAGGTTTTGGAGAGGGAATTGGCTCTTGAGTTTGCACGAGTAACTGAAGCCGCTGCTCTTGCGGCTGCACGTTGGGTTGGCAAAGGAGATAAAGAAACGGCTGATGATGCTGCCGTAACAGCCATGCGCGTAATGTTCGATACTGTTTCAGTTGACGGCATAGTGGTAATTGGTGAAGGCGAAATGGACGAAGCTCCTATGCTTTATATTGGAGAAAAAGTTGGTATTGGTATTCCTCCCCAAGTGGATATTGCGGTTGACCCTTTGGAAGGTACTAATCTGGTGGCCAAGGGTTTAAATGGTGCTATTGCTGTTCTGGCTATTGCCCCGCGCGGTACACTGCTCCATGCTCCTGATATGTACATGGACAAGATAGCGGCTGGCCCCGAATGCAAAGGCAGGATTCATTTGGATGCAACCGTAAAGGAGAACCTTTGGGAAGTAGCCCGAAGCCTTGACAAATTAATAAGCGAAGTGACCGTTGTCATTCTTGACCGGCCCCGACACCAAGGAATTGTTGAAGAAATAAGAAGAGCAGGTGCGAGAATCAAGCTAATCAGCGATGGAGATATTTCTCCGGCCGTAGCGGCTGCCTATCCTGATTCGGGAGTTGACTTGCTCATAGGTATCGGAGGAGCACCGGAGGGGGTTATCACTGCAGCAGCCATGAAATGTATGGGAGGAGATTTTCAGGCAAGGCTGTGTCCGGAGGATCAAAACGAAGTTAATCGTTGTCATGAGATGGGAATTACTAATCTTAATAAAATATTTACGATTGATGAACTTGTGAAATCAGAAGACGTAATATTTGCAGCTACGGGCATAACTGATTCCTTCTTGATCAAAGGGGTAAGATACTACAAACGGCGTGCAGTCACCCAGACTTTGGTGATGAGAAGCCTGTCGGGGACTATCCGCAATATCGAAGCCGACCATCATCTTGACAGAAAGCCGATGTTTAAAGATAAGCGATTAAAATCTATTATGGAATAGTTTATAGTTTATGATTAAGTATTATTGAATACTGGTATAATATTTTCAAAGGTGTTATATTAATGTAACTGCTAATTTTGATGTTCCATAATTTTATGGAAGCTAATACTCGTTAAATCATGCCGTAATATTCCTCGTATTCTCTCTTTTTAAGCATCATTGCGGTAATGTTTCTGAAAGTTTTAAACTGCCCTTTCACGGGGCCTGGAAATGGCAGTTCTTTTCGCACATGATTATCCCACAATAACATTTACCATGTGAAAAAAAAGAAAACTATACAGAGTAAATAATGAAGTATAAAACAAATTCAGCAATGTCCTTATAATTACAGGATGTGCTGCGTTGTTTTTGGTGAGGTAAAATAGGCTGTCATATAATATTAATAAAATAAGGAGGGAAAAATTGAATATCTCGGAATTAGATAACAAAACTATACTGGAGCTCTACCAAATTGCCAGAGAGGTAAATTTGGCTGGTTATTCAAAGCTGCGGAAAAAAGAACTGGTTTTCGAAATAACCAAAGCACTTACTCATGCGGATCAACTGCTGCAGGCTCAAGGTGTACTAGACATAATGCCGGATGGTTATGGCTTTTTGCGTCCATTTACCTACCTGCCCAGTCAGGAAGATATCTATGTATCACCATCGCAAATAAGAAAGTTTGAATTAAAGACCGGTGACCGTGTAGGGGGACAGGTACGTTCGCCCAAGGATAATGAACGCTTTTTTGCACTCTTAAAAGTTGAATGTGTTAATGGCTTTTTGCCCGAGGAATCAGTTAAAAGGATACACTTTGATGCTCTGACTCCTCTCTATCCCACCGAAAGACTTACCCTGGAGACCGAGAGCCAGGAGCTTCCTACTCGTATAATTGATTTGGTCGCACCTATTGGCAAAGGACAACGCGGGCTTATTGTAGCGCCTCCCAAGGCAGGAAAGACTATTCTGCTGCAAAAAATCGCACAGGGAATCAGTACCAATCACCCTGAAATTGAACTAATAATTCTGCTGGTTGATGAAAGGCCGGAGGAAGTTACAGATATGCAGCGGTCCACCAAGGCTGAAGTAGTCGCATCGACATTTGATGAACCGCCGGAGAGTCATGTAAAAGTTACTGATATGGTTCTGGAAAGGGCCAAGCGGTTGGTTGAGCATAAGCGGGATGTAGTAATCCTGATGGATAGTGTTACACGGCTGGCCAGGGCTCACAATCTGGTAGTACCGCCAAGCGGCCGGACTTTATCAGGAGGTGTTGATCCGGCTTCATTGGATAAGCCCAAGAGATTCTTTGGTGCTGCCCGTAATATTGAAGAAGGCGGCAGCCTGACTATTATAGCTACAGCACTAATTGAGACAGGTTCACGCATGGATGAAGTTATTTTCGAGGAATTCAAAGGCCGGGGTAATATGGAATTGGTTCTGGACCGGAAGCTTGCCGAGAGAAGAGTCTTTCCGGCGATAGACCTTAAGCGCTCAGGAACCAGAAAAGAGGAATTGCTGCTTAGCAAGGAAGAATTGGATTTAACCTGGATAATTCGCAATGCCTTAAGTGATTATAATCAAGTTGAAGGTATGCAGATGATGATAGATACCATGAAGAAAACCAAATCAAATCAAGATCTTTTGCGGGCTGCCCCTATTGCCTTTAGCAGAAAGGAATTTGCGCGAAACAACTACTAATCCTTGAAAAATGAATAATCATTTCCAAAAAGGTTAAAAATAAGGGTCAGTAGGCCCTTTTTTTGTTTCTTGAGGAAATGAGGTGAAAAAATCAAATGAATAAAAAGTGGGTAATCTTGGTACTTATAACCCACATTCTGACAGTAAGTATTAATCCTGTATTGGCTTCACCCGATGAGGGCAGTTTTATCCCGTGTATTAAAAAAAATGTAGCAGTTCAAAGGCCGGACAGCTTTTATACGGTTAGAAAGGGCGATACCTTGTGGGGCATATCCAAAACTCTTAATCTGGATCTGAAGCTCATAATGAGTACTAATGGTTTAAATGACAAAAGCATCTTGAGGATTGGACAGAGTATAAAAGTTTCGACTGGCAGCAACAGTAAAGTTCATCTGGTTAATAAAGGTGATACCATGTGGAGCATAGCAGCAAATTACGGTGTTAGTTTAAATGAACTGCAGGGATTGAACAAAAGCAAGAACCCAAGCAGACTGGAAATTGGTGAGGCAATAGTAATTCCAGCCGGAACGCAGCGGCTGGCAAAGACCAGTCAGGAGACCTCGCGCGGATTTAACATAAGCCGTTCGTTTTACGCCTGGCCTCTATTTGGAACTATTACTTCTCGCTATGGCTGGCGCAAATCCGGTTTTCATCATGGTTTGGATATTGCCGGAAAAACCGGTACTCCCATCAAAGCAGCAGCAGCAGGCGAGGTATCGTTTGTTGGCTATAAGTCCATATATGGGAGAACAGTGATTCTTGAGCACTCAAATGGGGAACAGAGCCTGTATGCCCATGCCAGCAAAACATTAGTTAATCAGGGGCAAAAAGTCAGGCAGGGTGAAACAATTGCTGCCGTAGGCAGCAGCGGCAGAACTACCGGACCACACCTGCATTTTGAAATTAGAAAGGGTGATAAGACATTTAATCCTTTGGAATACCTGCGCTAGAAAAGCAAGGCACAAGGGGACGTTTTGATGACACAAGGGGACGTTTTTGGTGTGTCATTAAAAATGACACACTAAAAACGTCCCCTTGTGTCATCAAAACGTCCCCTTGTGTCATCCGTCCCCTTGATCGCTCATCCTTTAGGCATTATACTTGAAACGGTTTACCAGACGGCTCATTTTTTCGGCCATCTTGGCCAACTTGCCAGCTGTTTCACTGAGTTCCATGATTGATCTGCTGCTTTCCAGGTTGCCGATGGCTATTTGCTGGGCACCTGAGTTGCTCCGTTCTATATTGAATGCGGTTGCTTCAATAGCCTGGTTAATTTCATTCATTGCTTTGACTGAGGCAGCTGTTAATGTCTTGACCTGCTCAGTCAATACCTTTATACGGTCAGCATCACCCAGGTAGGTGTGACCGGTTTCAACCATTATTGCATAATCCTTAATTACCACCTCATTGATAAAGCTTAAAAGACGGTTGGAATTGTTTATAAGGTTGGAGATGGCTTGCTGCACTTGTATGGTTAGTCCCTGAATATTAACTACTGTTGATGAAGATTGCTCAGCCAGATTGCGTACCTCTTCGGCTACTACGGCAAACCCCCGGCCGTTCTCGCCAGCCCGGGCTGCTTCAATGGCAGCATTCAAAGCTAAAAGATTGGTTTGGTTGGCAATACCTCCGATATTGTCAGCCAGGCTGGAGATTTCATCAACGACCTTGGCATCTTCTATGGCGTTTACGAGCTTATCAGCAATATCCTCATACATCTTAGTAGCGGATTCACTGGAACGCTGAGCATCTTTTTGCAATTTTAAAGCCCGTTTCTCGATTTCCAAAGCGTCCTGGTTGCTGCTTTGAGCTTGACTATAAAGTTCTTCCAGAGAGGCCCCGATCTCTTCTCCCGAAGCGGTTATTTCTTCTGTAGCGGCTGATACTTCCTGAAGGTTGCCGGCAATATTTTGAGTGGAAGATGTAACTTCTTCCATATTTGCAGCTACTTCCTGAGAGGTTGCTGCCATTTGCTGGCTCGAAGCAGCCAGTTCCTGAGCGGCGTTGGCAATATTGCGCCCAAAACTAGCAAGTCCCTTATTTAATTCATCCAGTCCTTTTCCCATGGTGCCAAGTTCATCCTTGCGATTTATAAAGGATTCGGGCACTTGCTTGGTAAAATCCCCATGTGCCATTTCGTCAAAATGAGATACTGCTGTGCTTATGGGATTTTTTATTTCTCGGCCTAGAAAAATTGATATTACCACTCCCAGCAACAGGAACAGCAGGCTGGACACTGCAATAGCAGACTTGAGGCCATTAAGCCCAGACAGAAGTTCACCAGTGGTACCAGTAACGCCTATGGACCAGGTAGTACCGGCAACCGGTTGATATGCCATTTCCTTTTCGATACCGTTAAAGATGTATTGCCCAATTCCTTTTTTGCCCTTGCTCATCTCATCAACTATTGCCCCAAGTTCACGGTAATTTGGGTCTTGTTTTCCTAGCTCAACATAATTAACCTGTTCCAAAACGCTCTTCATATCGGGGTGAGCTATCATTGTCCCCTTGCTGTTTACCATAAAGGCATAACCTGTTTCACCGCATTTTATAACATTTGTTATATCACTTAAAATTTTGACATCCTGATAAGCAACCAGAGCTCCGATTATTGTTCCATCAGTTTGTGACTTGATAGGAACCGCAAAAGGTAAAATAATCGAAGAATCGACCCGGCTCACGATAGGCTCGGCGACCTGGCTTTCTCCCGCCATGGCTCTTGAGAAATATTTCCGGTCGCTGATTACGGTATTCGAGCCGTCCACCAGACGCAGATTGCCGTCCGGGGTGGCTACTCCAAACACTTTGTAATTAAGGCGCTTACCATCTGGAATCAGGGAAGATTTCTGGGTTTCCCAATTCATAGAACTAATTACATCACGACTGGCAATCGTATTCAGTACATCCAGCTGTGCCTGGATGCCCCGCTCGGTAACCCTGGCACCCCCTGCGGCCTGAGCTAAAAGGCTCTCTTCAATATTGCTGAGCATAGCTTCGCCGGCGTAATGGTAAGCGATAACTCCCAACCCGCCGCAAATTACCAGCAGTGTAATACTGAAGAAAAGCAACAGTCTACTGCCAATACTTTTCACTTGTATATCCCCCTTATATTTGTATCTCTATATTTATCTACATGCTTCTATCTATATGCATGTTTAAGAACTACTGCTGCCCTCCTTCCCGGTAAATAAATAACTTGTTGCAGTGTGTTACACATGTTAATTTCCTGATAATAAAACGATCATAGGACACTTGATTACAATATATAGCAATTTGCCCAATTATACTACAAATATCCGCGAATAATCTAATTTACCAATATTGTTTTTACATAGAATTAAACTAAAATTGTTAGTAAATCCCGGGGCTTATTTTGTGCAGGGCTTTTAATATCAGCGCAATTGCGATAGGCTAATAGTAAAATTTATATTTGTTTAACTCTATTTGTTTATGGAGGTTGGAAATGTATCTTAGTCTATATGCCAATAGCAGTGGGGAGATATTTGAGCACCCGTCTCTGCGGCTTCTGGGTCGAAGCGGCAATGAATGGGTTATACCTGAAAATGGGGAAATGATGCCTTTACCCCGCGGAGCTTCCCTTGTTACAATACCGCAGCATTTTCCAGTAGGATTAAATGTTCATGAACAGGCAACCTGCCTTGAAACCAGCCCGCTGGATAGTGAACAACCGGTTTGGGCAGTGGCTGCCTTATTGCCGCAAGGCTTTACCCGGACCCTGTTCCCGGCTTGTGTAAAGAATAAAGATAATGGAGGACTGCCGCTTTTTGCCTATACGGCAGTAGGCTTTAAAGAAGGCCGAATGTATTGTGCAGCGGTGCAAAGCGATGCACATCGCAAGTGGCACCCTGTTCATTATAATACCGACGGACTTCCTGCCAGGATAAGCAGGATTATTAGCAA
>JAQUBU010000179.1 GCA_028686565.1 Syntrophomonadaceae bacterium | reverse complement strand
GCTGTTCACCTAAGGAAACAATCTGGAGTAAAAACAAATCCCAGCTATATCATTATCGTTCCTCGAGTGAAAGAAAATACCGCACACCCATTCTTCTAATTTATGCACTTATCAACAAACCTTATGTTTTGGATCTGACCCCAGGTTCCAGTCTAATAGAGTATCTGGTTAATGAGGGTTTTGATGTCTATTTGCTGGATTGGGGAGAATTTGAATGGGAAGATCGGGATTTGGGCTATGCTGATCTGGTTTTCGACTATATTGCTCCTTCGGTAAAAAGAGTAGCCAAGTTTGCTCGTTCCCGTGATGTTTCGATAATTGGTTATTGTATGGGCGGGACCATGTCCACCCTGTACGCGGCTTTGTTTAATAAACCCAAGCTCAGAAATTTGGTTTATCTGGCAGCACCTATAGAATTTAACGAAGCAGGGACTTATGATGTATGGCTCAAGGCTCGCGGTTATGACCCGGATCGGATAGCTGATGCGATGGAACTCATTCCCAAAGACTTCATCGACTGGGGCACCAGGATGCTGAATCCAATGGCCAATTACTGGGGGACTTATACCCGGCTTTGGAAAACCATAGAAGAGGACAAACCCATTCATTTTTGGAAGGTTCTTAACAAGTGGGCCAGTGACAATATAAACTTTCCCGGGGGAGCTTACCGGGATTGGATCAGGGATTTTTATCAAGGCAACAAGCTTATCAAGAACCAGGTAGTTATGAGGGGGAGACGTGTACTATTACAGCGTATTGAGGCAAACATTCTGGCAATGGTTGGATTGCGGGATCATATCGTTATGCCTCACCAGACTGCCGCAGCGCTGACTTATCTGAGCGGCAATGACAAGACTTATCTGGAGTTCCCGGTCGGGCACGGCGGGCTGGTATTAGGCGAAATTGCCAGGGATCGGGTATTCCCGGAAATAGCGGCCTGGCTGTCGGAGCGTTCCGATCTCTGGGAGGAAGAAGAATAGAGATATCAAAAACCCGGCTTTGGCCGGGTTTTCTTATGTATATTATTAGCTTATAAAAAAAGCCAGGAGGAGTTATAAATTAATGAGGTACACCTACTTCGTTAGGCCATCCTCTTCAGCTCTCGCACCAAGTGCCTTATCGAATAATTTCGGCACAAAATTGCTAAGAGATTGATTTGCTTAAAATATAAGTTCGTTAAGCCATGTGATCGATTGATTTCATTACCTTGTCTACATAAGCCATGGTTTCTTTATAGGGGGGGACACCGCCATATTTGCGGACTGCCCCGCTGCCTGCATTGTATGCTGCCAGGGCCAGGGGAACATTACCGTTAAATTCATCGATTTTTTGTTTTAGATAGCGGGTACCGGCCATAATATTCTGTTCAGCATTAAAGGCATCCTGAACCCCCAGGCTTTTAGCAGTTGCAGGCATTAGCTGCATCAGACCCATGGCGCCGCAGGAAGAAACCGCCTTGGGATTATAGGAAGACTCTTGTTTGATGACTGCACCAATTACATTTTCGTCTACACCATAGGTTTGACTGGCTTCTTTGATTATCTCGCTGAAAGGGCGTCCTTGCTTTGTATTGCTGGTATTGGCAGCGGGGACATTATAAGTCTTTGATTTTCGGGACACATTTGACAAACTGCTATTAATTGCATTAAGCAGTTTAACGAGATTAAACTGCCGGAAAAAACCAGGAAAAAAATTGTCCATAGCAACCTCCCATACATTACTAATTACATGGTAAATATCCTCATCAGCTTTTGTCAACTTGTTTAGTGATGAATTAATAAGCTAGCTTGGAAATAAACCCATTATATATACTTCCTTCCCAGAGCACAGAATAATCATAATGCAGTATAATTATAGCAGATGGAATAGGGGAGGGAGTATATATGTCTATATCCAGGTTGCCCAACCCAGAGATAGAAATACGAATCAAAGGTATGGGTTCATATTATTTGCCGGCAGGGATCAGCATCAGCGAAATGCTTAAGAGAATTAATATTCAAAACAAATACCCGGTAATGGGGGCAATAATTGATAATAACCTGTGCGATTTACAGCAAATAGCAGACAGTTCCTGTGAGTTGGAACTGGTCGATTTAAGCAGTGAAATCGGGGTCAGAATTAATACCCGCACACTGGTATTTATACTCGTCAAAGCCAGCAGGGAGATATTGCCAGACAGGAAACTTATCATCAAGCATTCGCTTTCCAATGGCTTATACTGCGAATTCCTGGATTATAACTGTAATGAAGAAGATATCAAGGTAATTCAGGAACGTATGCTGCAAATAGTTCAAGCTAACAGGAGCATAACCAGAAAAGTAGTATCCAAGGAAGAAGCCCGAAGGATATTTTCCCGGCAGGGTCAGTTAGACACGGTAAAACTTCTGGAATACAGGAATAAGGAAGATGTGAACATTTCCGAATTGGATGGTATTTATGAATATTTTTACGGTTATATGCTACCCGAAACCGGTATGGTTAGTCAGTTTCGCCTGCTGCATTATCATACCGGATTGGTTTTACAAAGTCCGGAAGCAAAAGCTCCGGGGGAATTGCATCCCTATGTGGAGCAGAGAAAGCTGGCGGCGGTATTTCAGGAGGCCAAAGATTGGGTAGAAATGCTTGATACTCCTCATGTTGCAGCCTTGAACGATATAATAATAAAAGGAAATATCGGTGATCTAATCCGGGTGAATGAAGCTCTGCACGAAAAAAAAATAGCTAGCATAGCAGATCAGATATGTAATAATACAAAAACCCGTCTTGTCTTGATTGCCGGACCTTCCTCATCGGGCAAGACTACCTTTGCCCAACGCTTGATGATTCAACTAAGGGTAAACGGGCGCAGACCGGTCTCGATTTCCCTGGACAACTATTTTGTTGACCGCTGTTTGACACCACTGGATCAAAACAATGAACACGATTTTGAGTCATTACATGCCCTGAAAATTGAGCTGTTTAACCAGCACTTGCTTAGTTTAATTAACGGCGAAGAGGTCGAAATACCCAGCTATAGTTTCCATGCTGGGTGTTGTGTAGAAATGGGAATAAAAGTCAAAGTTCCCAGAGGTGAGCTGATAATTATCGAAGGAATTCATGGCTTGAATGACAAGTTGACCTGGTGTATACCAAGTGAGCAGAAGTTTAAGATCTATATCAGTGCACTAACCCAGCTTAACATTGATTATAATAATCGTATTCCAACCACGGACAGTCGTTTGATCAGGCGTATCCTTCGTGACAGCCGTACCAGGGGCTATAGTGCTCTGGAAACTATAAGCAGATGGCCTTCGGTGCGCCGGGGCGAAGAAGATAACATTTTCCCTTTTCAGGAAAACGCCGATGTTATGTTCAATTCCTCGCTGGTATATGAGCTTGGAGTGCTTAAGCCAATGGTGGAGCCATTGCTTGCTCAAATTGGAGCACAATCCCGTGAACATGTGGAAGCCCGGCGCCTTTTGAAGTTTGTCAGCTATTTTCGTCCCATAGATAGTTTTGATGTGCCTCCAAACTCGATTTTAAGAGAATTTATTGGAGGAAGCTGTTTTAAATAATATAATTTATACTTGACCCCGGAAAGATATAAGGTATTTGGGTCCCGAAGAAATCTGAGATAGCCTTCATATCTTCAGGTGGATAGATATATTTACCATAACCGAATTGACCGTATTTAAACTTTCGTTCATTCTCATCCATTGGCAGGGTGCTGTCGGGAAATACCTCAGCAATTGTACTCTTGGCGCGAACTGTAAATCGATGCGAGATTACTTCAAATGCGATTGTTGAATGCTGCTGATCTTTTAAAACATTTGCGAGCTGGGCAAACATCTGCTGGTACTGCTTTTCCCAGCCTGCAAATAAAATCACCGGTCCGATTATAAAGCCCAGCGGATATCCCGCCTGAGCAACCTTATTGGCAGCATCTATTCTTTTATTTAATCCGGGGGTGGAGTGCTCATAGGTACGAATTATATGATCGGCATTAATACTGAAGCGGACAGTTGTCTTTTCCTTGTGTTCAATGTCCAGGAGTGAATCAATATCGGTAAATTTAGTCACAAATCTGAATCTGCCATATTCCTGTTCAGCAAAGAAATGAATGGTCCGGGCCAGAGATCCAGTGTAGGGTTCAACCGGTACCGGATCAGATACTGCGGCACCTTCAAAGAAAGTTAGTTCTGGTTGCCTCTGAGCTATATACAGAGCGGTCTGCTCGAGTATTTCATACAGATTAACATATACTCTAATGTAAGGGTTTTTGCCAAATTGGGTATTCAGATAGCAGTATTCACAATGTCCGATGCACCCCGTGACCAGCGGAAGCTGGTAATGAGCAGAAGGCCTGCAGCCCTGAAACTTCAGGGTTTTTCTTATGCCTACCACCAGGGTTCTTTTGGCTGCTTGATGAACTTCCTTTATTGTACCGCCCGATACGCTGCTAATTCTTTTTCGGCCAGCAAGAATTTCCACTGTGATATTTTGTCTTGAACTAAACAAATCCCACATATTTTTAGCTATTGGATATTGCATAGCAGCTTCTTCAAAGATAACCCGGTTCGGAATAAAAGGCATTGCTTATCCTCCATCTTTTATTGAATAAGCTTAATTTACGCACAACCGTATGTTTGTATACCCCGTATCTCTCATTTCACTTACTGCTGTCAGTTTGCAGACGCCGAATAACCAGACCAAAAATTATGTAGTCAGTATATTAATAAGTGTTGATTTGTCCGCCCCATTAGGCCCGTGCAAGGAAGGCCCAATGTAAAAATTGGGTATATTTATAGTAAAAACATTGCTAGAGCTATTTTAACCTATCTTATTAAAGTATAGGATTATCATATAACGAGGCGAAAAGATGTCCACCGCTTCTTTAAGCGGTTGGTTTCTTATTAACAAAACTAGCGGCGGGTTGTAATCCCCGCCTTGTTTCAGCTATGTATTGAAACTGCTCCGCAGTTTCTTCCGATGCTTAAATGTTAGCCAATCGCACATAGAGAGGTGGTTTATTAATGAAGGGTAAAATAATGGTGGTTGATGATGAGGAATTGCTGGTCAGGCTTATTACCTATAACCTTAACAAGGAAGGCTTTAATACCATAGCCGCCTATGACGGTGATGAGGCCCTAAATCTTATAATTCAGGAAAAACCCGATTTGATAATACTCGACTTGATGCTGCCCGGCAAAGACGGCCTCGAAATCTGCCGGGAG
>JAQUBU010000178.1 GCA_028686565.1 Syntrophomonadaceae bacterium | reverse complement strand
CAATATTATCAAGCAAACCAGGCAGCAAAAGTGTGCGCATGACACTCTGATCCTCAGATAATGGATTAGCCAATCCAACAGTATCCCTGAGGTAATTTTGTATTGGCAGAAGCAAACGATCAGAGAAATTGGGATTAATGAAACTATAGTTTATTACCTCGCGCAGACTTTTGGCCATCACGTTTTTTACCCGGTCACGAAAGAGCTGATAGCTGGTAAGACCACCCTGAGTGGTATCCCCTTGAGGCAAACCGGCAGCTATATTGTCATAACCATGCAAACGAGCTATTTCTTCAATAAGATCTACTTCCATAGTGATATCCGGACGGTAACTGGGAACATCAACTATGAATTGCCCTTCCTGCCATTCAATAGTAAGATCCAAACTGCGCAGGTATTGTTCAATATTGCTTACAGGGATTTCGGTTCCCAGCAGGAAATTCACTCTTGCAGGTCTTAGCGCGATTTTTAACAAAGGTTTTGGTGAAGGATATACATCAAATATACCCTTGACAACTTCTCCGCCCGCCAGTTCCTGGATTAGCCTGGCAGCACGGTTAACCGCGTATAGAACCCCATTAATATCTGCACCCTTCTCAAAACGGACTGATGAATCACTTCTCAAGCCTAATCGCCGCGAGGTTCTGCGAATACTGGTAGCGAAAAAGTTAGCAGATTCCAGCAGGACATGTCTGGTGTTTTCCTTAATCTCACTGTTTTCTCCCCCCATGATGCCAGCCAGGGCTACCGGTACTTCCCCATTGGTAATAACCAGCATATCTTCATCAAGTTCCCTTTCGATTCCATCCAGAGTAGTGAATTTTTCTTGGTTACGTGCTCTTCTTACTAGTATCCTCTTATCCAGGCCCAGCAAATTATAGTCAAAAGCATGCAGGGGCTGGTTGGTTTCCAGCATTACATAATTGGTTACATCAACTACATTATTGATTGGTCTTACTCCCGCATTAAGCAAAGCCTCCTGCATCCAGGACGGTGATTCTTTTATTTCTACGTTTTTAAGTAAACGCGCTGTATAGCGAGGTCCCAGATCAGGGTCGGCAATCTCTACTTTTATATAGTCTTTAATGTCTTCACCGTTTTCCTGTATAGACACTTCTGGTATTTTCAGCCTGGCCCCGTTTAAAGCTGCAACTTCGCGAGCCAGATTTATCAGTCCCAGACAGTCTCCACGGTTAGGAGTCAAGTCCATTTCCATGATGCTGTCCGATTCTTTCTCCTCTATCTTATCGACCGCTATTCCAGCCATGGTGAGTTTATGCGCCAGTTCTGCCGGTGTCCAATCGAAATCCACATATTGTTTTAACCATTTTAAAGATACTCCCATTTTCTTACCTCCTATAAGAGTTTTGATTCGTAATCCTAAAACTGCTGCAGAAACCTCTTGTCATTATCAAAGAAGAGCCGCAGGTCATTAATACCATATTTCAACATGGCTATGCGCTCCACGCCCATACCAAAAGCAAATCCGCTTACAGCTTCGGGATCATAACCACCATATTTAAGCACTCGGGGATTTACCATACCAGCCCCCAAAATCTCCAGCCAGCCGGTATGCGAGCAGACCCGGCAGCCAGCTCCTTTGCACATCACACAGGATATATCCATTTCTGCACTAGGTTCAGTGAAAGGGAAAAAGCTGGGACGGTAGCGCACACGCACATCCTCCCCGAATATCTTTTGAGCAAACATAATCAGAGTACCCTTAAGATTCCCGAATGTTATGGCTTTATCTATAACCAGACCCTCTACCTGAGTAAACATTGGTGAATGGGTGGCATCATCATCTTTGCGGTATACTTTACCCGGAACAATGATTTTCACGGGAGTTTGAGGTGCCATCTTTTCCATCGTCCTTACCTGAACCGGCGAGGTATGGGTGCGCAAAACTATGTCGTCGTTTATATAGAAGGTATCCTGCATATCGCGGGCCGGATGGTCGCGCCACATGTTCAATGCCTCAAAGTTATAATAATCCGATTCAATTTCAGGACCCTCGGCTATACTGAAGCCCATTCCACAGAAAATATCCCGAATTTCTTCACTAATCAGTGTCAAAGGATGCTTCCCACCTCTTTGCCCCGGTAAACCAGGCAAGGTAACATCAATTTTTTCATTAAGTAATTGGATTTCCATTTGCTGTATACTAATTTCTTCATTACGAAGGGCTATCATTTTTTCCAGGTTTTCCTTAAGTTCATTGGCGGCTTTGCCAACTGCCAGCCTTTCCTCGGCGTTTAATTCTTTAAGTCCGCGCAAGAGCCGGGTAATTTCCCCTTTTCTTCCGAGAGTGCGTACTCTGAACTCATTAAGCTCTTCCAATGATGACGTTCTTGCTATATTATCCTTACAACTGTTTGCTATAACCCTTATTTTTTCCAGCATTGTCCTTGCAACCTCCTAACAGAAATAAAAAAAACTTTCATCCCTAAGGGACGAAAGCCTGCTTCCGCGGTACCACCCTGATTAATTAAACCAATAAAGTTTAATCATCTTTAATGCCATTAACGACGGCCACCGGTTAGACCTACTATAAATTCAATCTACTGCTCCCAGGTGAATTCACTTACCTTTTTCCTGGCCATACTTTCAGTCGGTGATATGGCTTCCCTGTAGGATTAACAGCAAGTTACTTGTCCTGTTCATAGCTTTTTCTTATTGAGTTATTAGTATCTTATACATAAGATAATACAAAATACAACCGGATTGTTCAAAAAGATTCCATAAATTGTCTGCTTGATTTATCATCTATGGTCCACCCTTCAAAATAATAATCCAAGGTTGAACTTCTAATTTATTTTATCACAAAATATTTATTGGAACAAGGAAGAGTCCATTTTCTGTTTCCAAGCCTCGTTAAGAATTATTGCACTGGCAACTGCTGCATTTAATGAGTCAACTTGAGGATTGGTTGGTATTCTGAAGAAAATATCACATTGGGTTTTTATGTGATTACTAACTCCATGAGCTTCACTGCCGATAACTATCACAATTTTTCCATTGAAATCAAGAGAATAATAATTATTATTGGTATTCAGGTCACTGCACATCAGACTAAAACCGGCTTCTTTTAGACTTTCTATATTTTGTCTGCCAAAGCTGCTGAAGATGGGCACATTGAATATACCTCCCATACTGGATCTAACTGCTTTAGGACTGAAAGGGTCAACACATTTATGAGTTAAAAGTATTCCATCAACACCAAAAGCCCAAGCAGTGCGGATAATAGTCCCCATATTACCCGGATCGGATATTTGGTCCAGGAGAATAAATAAATTGGAATCAGCTATAAGCTCATCCCATAAGCAACGGGGCTGACGAGCAATAGCTACAATTCCCTGAGGAGTCTTTGCATCACTTATATATTCTATTAGTTTCGTGTCAACACTATACCATTCCAGGCTTTTATGTTTTTCACTCAATTCCTGGTATTCTTCAACTTTAGTTTGATCAACAAATATTCTCACAATAATTTCCGGGCATTTTAGTGCTTCTTCCAGTATTTTTGTCCCTTCTATAAGAAAAGAATGCTCACTATTTCTGAATTTACGATTTTTTAATTTAGAGGCATATTTAATTTTCTGGTTTTCGCGGGATAATATTGGCTGCAATAAATTACACCTGCCTCAATTGTTAACTTGCTTATATCGGTAAAAAAAATATGGCCGGCGGCCATATTTTTGGGTTTATCTTTAGTTAAAATTCTTTTTTGCCAACTCCGCCAGTTGAGTAAATCCACCAGGATCACTGATAGCCAGTTCGGCTAAAACCTTGCGGTTTATATCTACTCCGGCAACTTTGAGGCCATGTACCATTCTGCTGTAAGTAGTCCCATTGTTGCGAGCTGCAGCATTGATACGGGCTATCCACAACTTGCGGAAATCTCTCTTTTTTAGTCTTCTATGAATATAGGCATACTGCCCTGATTTCATTACCTGTTGATTGGCCACCCGGTATAGTTTGGATTTACTGCCTCTATAACCTTTGGCCAGTTTTAATATCTTTTTGTGTCTTCTATGTGAAGTTACCCCTCTTTTGACTCTAGGCATCAAGTAAAACCTCCTCTATCTATTAATAGGGAATCAATTTGGAAATTCTTTTATTCTCTTCTACACTTACCAAGCCGGCCTTGCGGAGTTTTCTTTTCCTTTTGGGACTTTTTCCTCCTAAAAGGTGGCTGGCATAAGCTTTAGACCTTTTTATTTTACCGCTGCCGGTTTTTTTAAATCTTTTAGCTGCACCGCGATGGGTCTTAGTCTTGGGCATCAAACATCCTCCTTCTTTTCAGTCTCAATTTTAGGTATTAATATGGTAACCATATTTCTTCCTTCAATCTTGGGTGCCTTTTCAACTGCAGATATATCCGCTAAATGTTCAGTAAGTTTAATTGATAGCTTTTCTCCGATTTCCGGGTGGGTAATTTCTCGCCCCCTGAACATGATGGTTACTTTTACTTTGTCCCCGGCACTCAAGAACTTCCGAGCATTCTTGGCTTTAACCTGAAAGTCGTGTTCTTCAATGTTGGGACGCATCTTGACTTCTTTTACGGAAATAATTTTTTGTTTTTTACGAGCTTCCTTTTCCCTTTTGCTCTGTTCAAACTTAAACTTTCCATAATCCA
The DNA here is from genome assembly GCA_028686565.1 of Syntrophomonadaceae bacterium. Classification (GTDB taxonomy): domain Bacteria; phylum Bacillota; class Syntrophomonadia; order Syntrophomonadales; family Syntrophomonadaceae; genus JAQUBU01. The sequence continues at coordinate 577 of JAQUBU010000178.1, read as the reverse complement.
TCAAACGACATACAGGTGGTTTTGCAGAAGGAGCTACCTCCACCAGATCCATTTCCTTCTCCAGAGCCATATCCAAAGCCTGCCTGATAGGAACAATACCCAGCTGCTCACCTGTTTCGCTAATCAGTCTAACTTCCTTTACCCGGATTTCCTCGTTTACTCTCCAATCCTTACTGATAATCAGTCCACCTCCCTAATATAATAAAAAAAGCGAGTTGCATTAACTCGCTCATTCAATAACTAATTCTTTGAGTTACTCTCACTCCTGTAAAAGCTACCCCCATTTGTTACTGAATACCTCACGAACCGAAGTTGTAAGGTGAGAAGCCAAGCTCCTGCTTAGTACAGAAAAAAGTATAGCATGAAAATAATTCCGATGCAACTGTCCTTTTTTAAAAAACAGGCTTTTAGAATAGTAACTCGCACTATTGAGTTTATACCTCAACTTTCGTAGTTTACATATTATGCGACATAACCAGCGTACCTATCATTGCTATGAAACCGCGTACCTGTCATTGCGAGCGCAGCTTCCTGTCATTGCTATGAAACTAGCGTACTTGTCATTACGAAGAGCGCA
>JAQUBU010000177.1 GCA_028686565.1 Syntrophomonadaceae bacterium | reverse complement strand
GGGTACTCTGCCTGTCTCCATGGTATTAGGGGTATATGGTACTGTATATACGTTCTGCTCATGGGAGGCTATTGGAGCTTGTTGTTTTATCTTTATTGACTGCTGCCTGGTTTCATAGTTCTGGTTATTATGCTTCAAACCAGCAATTTGCTCACTAAACGAAACCCGTTTTTCTATGTACGTTGCTATTTCCCGTTCTCTTCCTGATTCCGCTCGTTTCCTGTATTGGGGTGTCAGGTATATGTACGGGTTGATGTTTAAATAATTGCTGATTCCTGTTTGAGCTGCAGATCCGAATTCTCTCCCGCTGCTGCCTGGATAGCTTAATCTATTTGGCATGATTCCGGCTCTCAGTGGAGATTGGACACTTGATTGCCTTGCTCTGTTTTCATTTGTTCCAGCCCATGGTTTCAGACTGCTTTGTTCTTTTATGCTTTCTTTTATTAATCTTGCTGTCAGCTTCTCCCGCTTACTGTTCAAAATATTCGTTTTTAACGGGTAATCGCTCAGGACCGGGGCTGTTTTCCTGCCCATCATGTATTGTTTGAAAATACTGGGCTTCAGGTAAATCATAAGGCTCAGGATGTCGCTCCTGTTCCCGTTTTTCCCGATTACGGAGGCAGTCAGATCTGGCTGCTCTTTAAATCCCAATTGATTAACCGGATAATTTCTATTCAATTGCCTGCTTCGCAGGGCTTGTTTTTCTCTGACTGTTAAAGCGATATTGGCCTTAGCTGCTTCTTTATTGACCAGGCTCTGCAATTTGTCATATTGTCTCTTGACCGGATTCACTCCGCGAACCTGTACTCTGCCAACCAGCAGATGTGCATTGGTTTCTTTACTTCTGCTCTGCGTTATAAACTTTTGCTGCCTGTTTATGCTTTTCTTCTTTAATTGGGCTGGATATTGGTTTATTATGCTTTCCCCATTGCCAACCGGCTGGTTTCGGGCTTCCTGGTCTTTGATTACCTGCCATAAAAGCAATTGTTGTACCAGCTGCACTATCTTCTGTTCCGCTTGTGCTGCCGAACCTTCTTTTTCCATATAATTAGTTTGCAGCGGCGGTAAGGAATAAGTATTGAAATCTCCCGGCTTCACAGCTCTATGTACAGGTACTCTGCCTGTCACCATGGTATTAGGGGTATATGGTACTGTATATACGTTCTGCTCATGGAAGGCTATTGGAGTTTGCTGTTTTATCTTTATTGACTGCGGCCTGGTTTCATAGTTCCGGTTATTACGCTTCAAACCAGCAGTTTGCTCACTAAACGGCATCCGGTTTTCTATGTACCTTGCCATTTCCCGTTCTCTTCCTGATTCCGCTCGTCTTCTGTATTGGGGTGTCAGGTATAGGTACGGGTTGATGTTTAAATAATTGCTGATTCCTGTTTGAGCTGCAGAACCAATTTCTCTCCCGCTGCTGCCTGGATAGCCTGATTTATCTGGCATGATTCCAGCTCTGAATGGCGATGGAAAGCTTGATTGCCTTGCTCTGTTTTTATTTGTTCCAGCCCATGGCTTCAGACTGCTTTGTTCTTTTATGCTTTCTCTTATTAATCTTACTGTCAGCTTCTCCCGGTTACTGTTCAAAATATTCGTTTTTAACGGGTAATCGCTCAGGACCGGGGCTGTTTGCCTGCCCATCATATATTGTTTGAAAATACTGGGCTTCAGGTAAATCATAAGGCTCAGGATGTCGCTCCTGTGCCCGGTTTTCCCGATTACGGGAGCAGTCAGACCTGCCTGCTCTTTAAATCCCCATTGATTAACCGGGTAATTTCTATTCAATTGCCTGCTTCGCAGGGCTTGCTTTTCTTTGACTGTTAAAGCGATATTGGCTTTAGCTGCTTCCTGGTTGAGCAAACTCTGCAATTTATCATATTGTCTCTTGACCGGCTCAACTCCACGAATTTGTTCTTTGCCAAAGAACAGCGGATAATTAGACGCTCTATTGCTTCTTTGCTTGAGCAGTTTATGCCGGATATTTACGCTTTGCTGCGGGATTTGGGCTGGATATTGGTTTATTATGCTTTCCCCATTGCCGACCGGCAGGTTTCGGGCTTCCTGTCCTTTGATTACCTGCCATAAAAGCAATTGTTGTACAAGCTGCTCTATCTTCTGTTCCGCTTTTGCTGCCGAACCTTCTTTTTCATTATAAATAGTTTGCAATGTCAAAGGAAAAAGGAAAGAAGCAGCGTCTCCTGGCTTTATGCCCATATTCATAGGTGATTTGCCAGTACGCCAAGCATAGATGTCAGTTGCTGGATATAACCTCTGCTCATACGTGCTAAATCGATTTTTTTGGCTTGTCTTTGATTGCGGCTTGGATCTGTCTGCATAATTCCAGTTATCACGCCATAAAGCCGCAGATTGCTCGACAAGCTGCACCCTGTTCTTCAGATATCTTATTATTTCCCGTTCGCTTCCTGATTTCGCTTGCCTTTTAAATTGGGGGGTTGGATATATGTACGGGGTAATTTGCCGATAACTGCTGGTCGCACTTGCTCCAAGCTTTTTCTGATTGCTTATATGTTTGTTCCATTCTAAATAAGATTGAGTAATTTGGGGATTTGTTTCTTGTCTTCTGTGGGAATTTGGCTTATCATTCAGGCTTATTTGGTAAAAAAGCAGTTTCTGCAGGGTCTGCAAAGCATTTTTTTGCTCCCGCAGCTTGGAAAACTGCAATTTGATATTTATCATAAAAGGCTGTAATGAGACATCTTCATTGCTTATTCCAATGCTATTGGATCTGAAAATTAGGGATAAAGATCTCCAGCCCAATAATCCCGCCCGAGCATATTTTCTTCGAATTTTGGCGGCAAAACTCTGATGACTTGTTCCACTTTTTGCCAGCTGAAAACTGGGCTTCATCATTTGAATCAAACCCCGCCCTCCATCTCAAACTGCCCAGGCAATAAGACTTCAGTTCCTGAACTCAACTCGGTGCCATGGTTTTTAGGCCCTGATGAACAATTTCCAAAGTTTCAATGGCTACTTCACTGCTTATCGAGCTTAACTGTGGCCCTATCCATTTCACCGGAAAGGAATTAAAAAAATTCCATCGAAAACTTTCCTGCCCTTTGGGATTTAACAATATTATCGAACCGTTTTTGCGGGTGATATTACCCAAAGCAACCCCTTCATACCAGTTCCAGAGTTCAACAGAATTAGTAATCCCACGCTTTAGAATCAGGTTGGGATATCTTTGAACTTTGATAAAGTGATGTGCAAAATCATTGACACCACCTTCCCGGTATATCTCAACCTCAGTTTCCGCTTCCAGTCCCATTACTTCTGAAAAGCCCGCCACCAACAAACCATCGATTTCCACCTGAAAGCGGAATGCGGTGTTAGGATAGGTTTTAGCAGTCATGCGGGAGTTCACCTCTTCTTGTTAAAAACATCAAACATATTCTCCGGTTCATCATTCAGGCGGCGGTTGATCTGGGATATTTCTTCACACCATCTGCGGCGGTCCCGGTGTTCCATCGACATGATCTGATCATGAGGCCAGTGCATATAATATGCAATAAAAGCTACCTCTTGATAAATCTTGTCAGCCGGGTATGACTTTATCCCGCCGCCCATCAGATAAAATTTATTTCAGTCTCAAACTCATGTTCACATTTAGGACATACCACTCTTATATTTGGTGTCTCCAGTTCATTAATGCGCTGATAATAGTCCTGTAAAAAAGTCAGGTCAGCGGTAAATAATTTTTCAATTACTTTGGTGTCAATCGCTCTCAGATCCCCCAACTTGATAATTACCCGGGAAAGCAAAATTATAGTAAGGTAACCTGGATTTTGCTGTACCCGCGGGTCACGCATGGGCAGGATTTCATCTGCTGCTGTAGCCAGACGCATTGTACCTTTGCGATGCAGGGTTCCATTTTCATCTATATAGCCTTTAGGAAGTTCAAAATCGAATTCGGTTTGGAAAGACATTTTTTCTAGCCCCCGTTCCTGCTTTTTGTTTTTAATGCGTTTATTTTTCTCTATTGCCATAGTATTTATAAAAACAAGAGGAAAGAAGGGAAAACTAAGTTTCCGACTCTATCCCCTTGTTTTACATACCTTACTTGGATCTCATGAATCCTTCATAAGCTATTTCCACTGATTCAATAAGAACTCCTGATTCACTAGCATTAAAATTGCCGGAAATATATTTACAGGGCCAGGCATCATAAAATGTCCAAACCGCCAACTCTGCAGATTGGTCGTCCATGGCTTTAACAGTAACATCTTTCCTTTCAATTGCACCTGACATGATCGGCTCGGTCTTAAACCATTCCCATAATTCCATATTGTCGGTTACCCCCTGCTTCAAGGTAACGGTAGTATTCCTGAACAAGCCCGGCATTTTCCAGTAACCTGAGCCCATGTCACCACTGCGAAATTCAATTACATCAAAGGATGCCTCGATACCAACTACTTCGGTAAAATATGCTTCAGTAATTCCATCAATCTCTATAGCAAAACGATAACTCCTGTACGGATCAACGCGATCAGCCATTTTTTCCTCTCCTTTCAAGACACTTATAAGTTGATTCTACCTTATTCACTATCAGCCGTCTTCTGAGTAATTCTGAAGATTACAAACTCAGCCGGTTTAACCGGTGAAACGCCGATAAGGCAAATGAGCCTTCCATTATCTATATCATCCTGGGACATCGTGGATCGATCCACTTTTACAAAAAATGCTTCATCGGGAGTACCGCCCATCAAAGCACCGGTCCGCCATACTCCATTTAAGAAACTATAGATGGTACGTTGTACCCGAGCCCACAGTTTTTCATCATTAGGTTCAAACACTACCCAGTTGCTGCCATTTTTAATGGATTGCTCGAGGAAAATAAATAGTCTTCTTACGTTGATATATTTCCAAATTGAATTTGAACTGGCAGTACGTGCTCCCCATACTCGTATACCCTGCCCGGTGAAAAAGCGAATTAAGTTTACTCCCTTGGGATTTAGTATGTCTTGTTCACCTTTATTGTACTGGCAATCAAGTCCTACACATGCGCGGACGACTTCATTGGCAGGTGCCTTATGAACACCCCGGCTGGTATCGCTGCGAGCGTAGATGCCTATTACTGAGCCAGAAGGGGGAATAAATATGTTCCGTTTGTCGAGGGGATCAAATACCTGCAGCCATGGATGGTACAATGCGGCATAATCAGAATCAAAGATATTGCGATGAGTTTGCACATCAGCAACTTTCTTCTTTTCCTGCGGGATATCCAAAACTG
>JAQUBU010000176.1 GCA_028686565.1 Syntrophomonadaceae bacterium | reverse complement strand
CAATCCGGCCATATAATTAGCTACTTTATAATTGGCACTAGGCTCAAGAATAGTATATATCTCGCCTATTAAGCCAATTTTAAGGATTTTCTCCTGATGCCAGGGAAGCTTATCCATTTCAGCAAGGCTTTGTTTGGTATGCCAATCAACTTCATTCTTGTCTCTGGCTTTATCAATTTTTTTCAAGCCCTGTTCATAAATTTGTTCAGCTTTATCTTTTTCTATGGTACGGGGTAATATATGTTCCAGCTTTTTTTCCAGTTCCTCAACTGAATTAAGCTTATGCCAGGCATATTTTACCGTTTTAAGAAATTCCCAAAAAGTAACATTTTGCCCGATAGCTTTGAGCTGTTTTAATAATTCCTGAATTTTGGAATCCGGTGCTTCCAGAATTACCATATCAAAGTCATAGCCCAAATCATTCAGTATTTCCTTCTCTACCTGAGCATAGTATCCAAAACGGCAAGGGCCCCACCCCCCTGCCATAACTATGGTATCTGCTCCATTTTCCAGAGCTTCAATAAAATTACCCACATTAATTTTTAGAGGCATACAAGCAAATTCCGGGGAATTCTTAATTCCCAGTTCAAAAGTTTTTTGGCTGATCGGCGGAGGAGGAATTACTTCCAGTCTCAAACCTTCCAGTAAAGTTTTAATGGCTATGTGCATATTACCCATGTGCGGAAAGGTTATCTTCACAACTAACTGACCTCCTCCTCCTCAACATATCGCAAAAAGCTTCCAAACGTGTAACCAGACCATTTTCCCCGGTATGCTCATCTATGGTAATCATCATAAACGGCTTGTTTCTCAGCTTTCGCTCTATAATCTCCCCGATCATTGAGTCAGGTCCGCAGCCAAAACAGGCCACATAGATTATCCCGTCAACATCATCTCTTTTAGCCATATGTAATGCACTTCCGATCATTATCCGGCCTAAAGTCCAAAACATGCGTTTGGGTATGGTAGCTGCCTCAGCTTCGATACTCAGCTGGTCCAAAGCTTCCGGCAACAACACCTGGCAGCCCATGCCGCGAAGCCGTTTGATTATATTCATACTTATACTTTCATCATAGAGTGAATAGCCATGACCTAAAACACCTATCTTGAGATCAGTTTCGGGATTGTTATCAAGGCTCTCTCCTTCCCAAATTTTTATAGCTTCAGCCATGGTACAACCTTGCGCTGCCAAAGCGCGGCAGAATTTCAGCTCCTGGCAGGAATGTCGATAGGCCTCTTTAATATTTTTTTCCCGGGAATTAAAAAGCTTACCCACTTTAACAATGTCATTTTTGATGAACTTATCAGTCTTGCTAATATCGATTATAGTATCAATCATAGGAGGCAAATGGGGTATGGCCGCTCTTACTATATCTGGTATGCCTATAAACTTCGGACATATATAGCTTTTTCTTTCTACGCTGACTATGCGCGGTATAAATATATAATCCAGCTTTTTGCTCAGCAGTTCCTCGACATGACCTAAATAGACTTTTAGCGGGAAACAGATCTCGTCCACGGCGGCTTCTATTCCCTTATCGATAATGCGGCGGTTAGTCTGCGACGACGTAATAACCTCAGCACCCAAATCACAAAAAAATGTTTTCCATAGCGGGTAATAATAGTAGTAGAAAAGTCCATGTGGTATTCCAATCCGTTGCAAATCCTTGCCTCCTTTTAAATCCTGCCCAGAGCATTGCAAATATAACGAGGTGAAAATATATCCCCCCTTCTTTAAAGCGGTCGGCTTCCTATAAACAAAACAGGTGGCGGGTTATAACAAGGCGCTACCTCGTTGCAGCAGTTGAAACTGCTCCGTTGTTTCTTCCGATGCTTAAATAAGGGCTTTCATATTCAGCTTCTCCCTTTACCTCAGACTCAAGCAGAGCTTAACAATACGACCTTTTAATCACTTGGCTATATAATTTTAAGCATTGGAAGAACTGCAAAGCAGTTTCGTGCACACCGCTGCGGCGAGATACGGGATTAGAAGTTTTAAATTCTATGTCATCATCAAACTTACAGCAGTAAAATCTATTAACATTATCCCTTATCCCTATTCCTTGGGATTAAAAATAACTGCCGCTAGATAGCCAAAAACAATTGCTGCCGTTATTCCAGCTGCCGCAGCTTCTACACCTCCACTGAAAGCGCCCAATAACCCCTTTTCTTCCACTGCTTTTAAAGTCCCCTGAGTTAAAACATGACCAAAACCGGAAAGAGGAATACTTGCTCCTGCGCCACCTATTTTAACAAGAGGTTCATATAAACCTAATCCACTCAGTATAGCCCCCACTGAAATGTAACCTACCAGTATATGCCCCGGGGTAACGTCCGGTTTAGTTAAATCCATGATTAGCTGACCTATAAGACAAAAAGCTCCGCCAATTAAAAAAGCCATATAAAGTGAAATCATTTTTTCCTCCTGCTTAATTTTCAATCACTACCGCATGGGCTATACCGGGTATGCTTTCGCCCTGGAAACTGGATAAAGGGCTCATCAAAGCACCAGTAGCAATAAAAAGCAATTTTTTAATATCCCCAGCCAGCATTTTTTTCAGCAAAGGACCACATAAAATACAGGCTGAGCATCCGCATCCACTACCGCCGGAAAGTGCACCCTGATTGTCATCAAATAATAGAACTCCACAATCACTGTAATTAGGCCGGGGAGAAACTCCATCCTTTATAAATAACTGCTGGGCAATGGCCATGCCTATTTTTCCCAAATCTCCGGTAACAACCAGATCATAATAATCGGTTGGCAGGTTCATATCCTTAAAATGTGTTTTAATAGTATCCACAGCCGCCGGGGCCATAGCACTGCCCATATCTGCTATATCTTTCTGTCCCATATCAACAACTCTGCCAATAGTGGCCGCAGTAATCCTGGGACCCACACCGACCGATTCAAGTAAAACCGCACCAGCAGCTGTTGCTGTCCATTGTGAGCTGGGGGGTTTTTGAACACCTTGCTCAGTGGGAAAACGAAACTGTCTTTCGGCTGTATAATGATGGCTGCAGGCTGCAGCCACTGTCCTGTCAAAAAAACCTCCATCCATCAGCATGCTGCTGACTATTAATGATTCAGCCATCGTAGAACAGGCACCATAGAGCCCTAGAAAAGGAATGCTTAATTCACGGGCGGCAAAGTTGGTGGAAACCAGCTGATTCAAAAGATCACCAGCAACAAACAATTCAGCATCCGCAGGCTCTAAATTGCGTTTATTCAAGGCATGCTTCACAGTCTCCCGCAGCATTTTACTTTCACCTTTTTCCCAGGTCTGCTCGCCAAAAAGGTAATCTTCCATAATCCAATCAAAATCCTGGCCCCAAGGACCACCACCTTCAAGCGGCCCTACAATTGAAGCCCAGGCCGTCAATACCAGGGGATTATCAAACACCACCGTCTGGGCACCCTTTTTCTTTGTTCCCGGCATTATATTTCCTCTCATCTTTATATAATTAGCAATTCTTTGAAATTTTTTTGCAAACAGCTTTCATTAAAGCCATTTCATGTGTTCCGAAAAAACATCAATGGCAGATTTCTCCCCTATACCAGCTATGAACTAATAAAAACCTTGATAGCTCCTATAAGCACGGCAATAACAAAACCAAAAACCAAAGTAGGACCGGCCACACTAAAAATCCGCGCTCCAACTCCAAATATATAGCCCTCTCTCTTAAATTCCATAGCTGATGCTACAATTGCATTGGAAAAGCCTGTTATAGGTACAATCGACCCGGCCCCGGCTATTTTTCCCAATTCATTGTATACACCAATACCTGTAAGCAAGGCACCCAGGAAAATCATTATTACCGAAGTCCAGCTAGCGGCATCGGTTTTGCCTGCTCCCTTTGAGAGCAAATAGTTTTGTATTGCCTGAGCTAACATGCAGATGACCCCGCCCACCACAAAAGCCCAAAAACTGTTTTTCAGAAGAGGGGGTTTTGGTTTTACCTGCTGAACTAGAGTTTCATAATCTTCTATCTCAATTTTTTTTAGCTGATTAGCAGGATCCGGCGTTGTCAGCATTTTCGCCTCCTTTGCCTAATATTATGAACATCTGGCCAGCCGTTTATTCCAAGACTTAAAAAAACACCCTGGCAGGTGTTTTAAAACAAAACAATTATTCAAACTATAATTCCTCTGTAATCTTGATGCTGATTCATATGTCATTAATATACAAAACATTATCATGCATCCCCACATTATCAAACAAAGAGCTTTTCACGGATAACTAAATAATATTATGGTTATTTTTTAGCTTATTAGCTTAAATACTTGACATTATAGATAAATAAAAATAATATTAGTTTATGAGCATATGCTCATTATGTTTTTTACATGCTTATCGCTCAGCAACACATAATAAAGTAAGTAGTCAGAAAGGATACGCTGTATATGTTCCATTAAGTAAACGGAACAAGATAATTAGCATTAAAATTTTAATAATATGAAGGGAGTGAGGAACATGTCTGAAAAAATAGCTATCTGTGCGACGGGTTCGTCCGCAACTTCTCCGGTGGACGAACGCTTTGGCCGCTGTCTCTATTTTATGATCTGGGATCCAGAAAGTAAGCAATTTGAACTGCTTGCTAACAGTGGTACCGAGGCTGCTCATGGGGCAGGAACTGGAGCTGTTCAATCTTTGATGAAAAAAAATGTAGGACTGGTTATATCCCATCGGATAGGCCCCAAGGCCTTTGAAGCCCTGAAACAAGGCGGAGTAAAAATTTTTTCCGGTGTAGCCGGCAAAACGGTCGAAGCAGCCCTGCAAAGTTATAAAGCTGGTGAATTGCAGGAGTTGTTATCCCCTAATAATTAGTCGTAATAATAGCAGGAATACAAAAAATATTTTATTGGAGGTAAGTTTATTATGCTGATAGCCATTCCCAGTGAAGGTAATATGGTATGTCCCCATTTCGGTCATTGTGCAGAATTTGCTCTGTATGATACGAATGAAAAATCCTTTAAATCCGTACCGAGTCCTGGTCATGTACCCGGAGCCTTACCGGTTTTTCTGAAGCAATTAGGAGTTGAACTGGTTATAGCCGGCGGCATGGGCGGAAGTGCCCAGGATTTGTTTACATCCCAGGGAGTAAAGATAATTGTCGGTGCATCTGGAAATATCAATGATCTTATCATCTCATATGAAAAAGGTGAATTAGTCAGCACTGGATCAGTTTGTTCAGAACATGCCCATGCTGGAGATTGTCATAGCTGATATTACGAGGTGAAAATATGTCCCCCGCTTGTTTAGGCGGTCAG
>JAQUBU010000175.1 GCA_028686565.1 Syntrophomonadaceae bacterium | reverse complement strand
GACCAGATATCAATCGGATCAACTTCCCCGGTTCTGATTATTTCCGGCAACTTCGAATTAGGTGTCACATCCAGAATATGCTTACCCATTACATCCTTCGTTTTCATTCCCAGAAAATCAAGATAGGGCTTGTTAATAAAAGTAATTCTACCTTCCTTGTTTATAACCACACAAGCCATATATGGACTATCTAATAGGGCTTTGGCTATTACATCTAAATCATCCGCTATTGATTCCCGCAAATATTAAACCCCCTTCTCGAAAGGAATTATGACTGCTGTTTTGCCTCTCCAAGTTTTGTATCTTTAGCTTATCATAATAATATTATAACTGTTCAACAATAGCCGGGAAGAGATTCTGGCATCTGCCAAGATTAAAAAAAGAGGGCATCTGCCCTCTTTCTCATTTTACCCTTATCTTATTAATTAACTCTCGCAGTTGACCGGTTAGTGCCGCAAAGAAACGATTACTTTGCAATTCTGTCATTGCTATGAAACTAGCGTACTTATCATTGCGCGGAGCACAGCGCCTTCCTGTCATTGCGAGCGCAGCGCGGCAATCTTCCCCGGTAATTGATTACGTAAATGAAAAACGGTCTGACGCTTTTCGTTTATCGTAGCGGGTTATTACCCGTTATAATTGTGAGAGCAGCGAAGCAATCTATTGAGTTATTTTTTTCAATCCGTCGAGTTTATTATTATTTTCACCTGAAAGGTCTTAAGCGGTTGAACACTCTCCCAGGGACGGGCGTAATTCAGTTTTATTTCTGTACTCCCTGCTTGAAGTGCTTTGAACTTCCAGTAATTCTTCCCCCCCTGACCTACTATGTTGGAAGCAGCACTGCTCTGATAGCCCTGGTCTGCTAAACTAAGAATCTTTTCATCCCGCGAAGTGCCGATAATCCATGAATAGCCGGTAGTTGGATTGCTGTCCAGCGATAGGACAACTGTGTCGCCAGTTTGTACTGTGATGGTTTTGCCATTATAGCTTTCATCCACTTCTTTCCTCAACTCAGAATTCACCTCCAGCAATTCGCTACAACAGTTTAAAATCCGAGCCAGTTCCGAGCGTTTTATACTCTCCTGGGGCCGGAAATTCTGACCGTCTCCTTTCATGATACTGGTATTACTCGCAAAAACAAGAGCATTAGTCTCCTCCTGTGACAAGCTATTCATATCCTGGTAGTAGGGCATAAGCATAATCATAGGTATACTGATCTTTTTGGCATCGAAGCAGCGCTTGATTGCTACTGCGGTTTCAATTCGGGTCACAGTTTGATTTGGTTGAAAATTATCTTCATAATCAAATATTTTATTGATAGAACACAGCATAGCGGCATTGGCATACCATTCATCATTATTAACATCACCATAATAATCACTGGCCTGCGGCTGCTTGATAAAATTCATTTGCCCATAATCCAATTGGAAGGTGCGTTGCAAAACAGAAGCCAACTGAGCCCGGCTAACTGAGCTATCAGGAGAAAATATCTTAAGCCCCTGCTTATTGTCGCCCATCCCGCTCATCAATCCGGATTTGCAAACCGTTTGGATATCGCTTTTAGCCCAGTGGTCATGTATATCAGCAAATTCACCCGGCGCTTGCTTAAGTATACCGCCACCGCAAATTGGCTGATTATCAAGCCCGTTAGAATTCTCGCCACTACAACCCAACACCGGCATAGCAAATATGAAAAGCAACATCATTAACCAGGTAATATATCTTCTCATAACTCATCCCCCTTTTAGATCTTTTCTACTATACGTTTGTGCAATAAAGCTGCTTGCATCTTTTGAGTCAGGTAATATCTCCCACTCAAGTCCGTTTCCCCCAACCTTAAGGGGAAGTAAGGGGATGGTTCTTGAAGGGGACAATCGGAAGTTTTGCGCATGAAATAGGCTCAAATATCGTTTTCAATTGACAGTTGTGCCGTAAGAATTATCTCGCGCAAATTTTTGATTGCCCAGAAGAAGGAAGTCGATAGCACGGAAGTAGATTTCTGTTCTATGGAATTTCAATCTTTTTCGACATGCTCAAAACATCGCTAAGCCCCATTTTTATTACGTTCTTCTCTTGCTTCCCTTATCCTTTTCGTATCCGGCAAGGTATGTTCTTGATATTCGGGGTTCCAAATTCCTTGCCCAGCTTGTTCATGGAAGTGAGCATGTTATAATTCGATTTTTTCCACTCGTACTGCTGGCTGGCATCTCCTTCCGGGAACCACCAGCCCAGCGATGCACTGATTACACGCGGGTGAACGATATCCGTGATGCGTGCCATCTGGACGATTTCGCCATGCCCGGTTTCGATAAGCACCCGGTCGCCTTCGCTGATTCCATAAACTGCTGCTGTTTCGGAATGGATTTCCACCACCGGATCTGGTTGTTTGCGCCGCAGTTTTTCAACCCAGCGATAGGATGATACCAGATAATAACGGCTCTTGGCACTGATTAAAATCAGAGGATAATCAGGATTATCCTCTTCCGGCAAGGCAACATATTCAGGCAAAGGTTTAAGCTTAAATTTTTCAGCTGTGCTCAGCTTCAATTCCACTTTGCCGGTGGGAGTGCGAAAACCCTTTTCCTCATACTCCCGGAAGCGGTCCGGTCCTTTTAGATAACCCTTATCCGCAAATTCGCTATAGCTTAAACCGGAGGGACGAAGCAAGTCCTCAAGAAAGTCTTCATAATCATCATGCCAGTTTTCCGGTGACGATACGCGCCTGCCCAGTTCATTCATAATCTTAATATCAGGCCAGCATTCCTCAGGGGGCTCGACCACCTTCGGCCGGGCTAAGATCATACCGTGGCCGATCCCGTAATGACCTATATCATTTATTTCATATTGGTGGGCTATAGGAAATATAATATCTGCCAGAGCTGCGGTAGGAGTCATAAATATTTCGGCCATGGCTACAAAATCAAGTTTCATAAACGCTTCATAGGTAGCCTGGCTGTCCGCCCAGGCTACCATGGGATTGGTGCAAATGCCATAATATCCCCTGACCGGGTAAGGGCTTCCTTCCAAGACCGCCTGGCGGAAATAGGACGGAGGTACTGTCATCATGCGGGGAATAGTGCCATGGTAGGCTCCGATCATCTCCTTCCGCTTATTGGGCATGAGATCAGCACGTACGAATTCACCTATACCCATGATATTCGGATCATGAGCATTTATATTGCCCCCAGGCACTTCCAGATTTCCGGTAACGGCCATGAGGCAAAGCAGTGTGCGGGTGGCGTCGAATACATTGATATCATGTTCAATGGCGTTGCCCCATTGCAAAGCCGCAGGTTTGGCCACAGCATAGAGCCTTGCCGCTTCCCTGATCAATTGGGCTGGCACCCAGGTAATCCGAGAAACTGTTTCCGGGTCGTATTGTTTCACGTGAAACGCAAGTTCTTCAAAACCATATGTATACCTGGCTACAAAATCTTTATCATAAAGGGATTCCTCAATAATGACATTCAAAAAACCGAGTGCCAGGGCTTGCGCAGTCCCTGGTCGTAGCTGCAGCCACAAATCAGCTTTGGTGGCCAGTTCGGTGCGCCGCGGGTCAACCACGATCAGCCTGGTGCCGTTCTTAAGCTGCTGTAAAGTGTTGCCGGCAATCTGCCCTTCCTCGTTGGTGGAAAGAACATTGCTGGCCCAGGACATGATGAGGCTGGTCGGGTTATGAAGATCGGCAACTGGATAAAAACCACAGGTGTGCATACCGCTGACTTCGCGCGGGGCATGACATACATCCTGTGAGGCAACTACATTGGGGGAACCAAAGGTATTGGCCAGACGGATCATTACCAAATGCTCCAGACCCTTGGGCATCCCCACCCCAAAGGCAAAGGCCCGCGCTCCGTATTTTGCTTTTATGCTGAGCATATTGGCAGCACATTCATCAAGGGCTTCTTCCCAGGAAACACGCTTCCACTTACCCTCACCACGCTTCCCGGCCCGCATCAGCGGATGCCGAAGACGATCGGGGTGGCTAAGACGATCAGCTGATACCCGGCCTTTGAAGCAGGTATATCCCCGGTTTAAATAACCTTTAGGGTTGCCTTTGACCTGCACGATTTTATTATCCTGAACCCCAATCAACAACCCGCAGCCACCATGATCCATTCGCGCACAATGGGTTTTAATCCATCGTATCTGTTCCCCCATAAAATGCCAACCTCCTCTTTTTAATTAGCGGAGAAAACCTTTTCTTAAACATCGCAAGAAACTGCGCAGTAGTTTCAACATACTGCTGCAACGAGGCAATGCCTCGTTATTCTTTTCCAAAGTTAATTACTTTATTTCTTGCCCGTGTTTCTAAAAATTTCAGGATAGTTCTTCTTTGAAAACCTCCCTGTATTGTCCGGGCAGCATATTCTTTTCCAAATAACTTCTTTTTACTAGACCAATTGACAGGGATTGATTGAATGATATTACCATATCGCTCATTTCTTCTTTGCCTATTTCTTTAGTTACCACCCATTTATAAACCGCATATTTAATAATGGCCAAAGTGGAATGGGCTATTGGCAATATAGGAAGATTACGAAAATTACCATTTTTAATGCCATATTCAATGTTTTTGCTGGTGAAATTGAGAAACTTGTCATCAAATTCTTTTAAACATTGATCTATACTTTCGTTGATTCCAGCCACTCTGCTGTAAATCTCGGATAGTTTTTCATTTCGCGCATAGACCTCAACAATGACACGTTTGGTTTCAATAAAGCGCTTATAGAGGTCACTTTCATGGGCAAAATAATCGTTGACACTATCAACAATTTGCTCAAATAAATCCTCCAGCAAGGTCTTCAATATATCTTCCTTGTTGTTAAAATACTTGTAAAAGGTCCCTGTACCATAACCCGACATGTTGATAATATCTCTTACCGGAGTGTTTATATAACCTTTTTCACTGAATAAAACCAGAGCACATTCTACAAGCTTCTGCCTTTTTTCCTGCATTTTGATATCACGCGTCTGCCCCACTTGCACCCCTCCATTATTCTGACTGAATATTCGTTCTGTTATTTTATATATACTCTATGCCTGGCAGTATGTCAAGCAATAACTCTAAATTCGAACAAACATTTATAAAATAATAAATACTTGGATTAGCTCATCAAATAGGTGGAAGACTATAGCATCAGTAAAACCAATTATCTATTATAAAGCAGCGGAACGAGGTGGGGATTTAAGCACCAGAAGAAACTGCTCAGTAGTTACTGCAACTACTGCGCCCCGTTATAACCAGCCGCCTGTTTTGTTAATAGGAACCCGACTGCTTAAA
>JAQUBU010000174.1 GCA_028686565.1 Syntrophomonadaceae bacterium | reverse complement strand
ATGTGCCGGATTTAAAATATGTAAATAATAGTGAGGTTTTTCGCAACTATGAAAGCCAGGTCCTGCAGGCGCAAAAATTACTCGAATGCACCCAGCAAGCTTTGCAGGAGTTGAAAAAAATACATGCACGAAGTATGAATTTTGCACTTGTTGACCAAAAACGGGAAGAAATCAGGATGGAATTATGTAAGCTTATATAGTTTTCATAATTTTAAATTTTATTAAAAAGAGCATAGACAGATTAATTTATTTGGTATAACCTAACAACAAACAAATGTTCTGGTAACAAGGGTCTGGATTATTGCACCAAACATGCATGCTAAACACTTAAAAAATTAATGTCTTCTAACTATAGCTTATTATTTGAGGGGTAAGGAAATATGCCTGATTTTAAACTGAACTCATCATATCAAGCAACCGGAGACCAGCCCCAGGCAATCAGGGAATTGCTGGCGGGGTTAGCTGCCGGTCATGCCCGTCAAACCCTGCTGGGGGTTACGGGTTCGGGTAAAACTTTTACCATGGCCCAGATTATTGCAGCAGCTCAGCGCCCTGCGCTGGTAATGGCGCCTAACAAGACCCTGGCAGGGCAGCTATACTCAGAATTTAAACAGTTCTTTCCCGAGAATGCTGTAGAATATTTTATCAGCTATTATGATTATTATCAGCCTGAGGCCTATGTTCCACAGACAGATACCTATATCGAAAAAGATTCATCTATTAATGATGAGATAGACAAGCTTCGCCATTCTGCCACAGCAGCTTTGCTGGAAAGGCGGGATGTTATAATTGTTGCCAGTGTTTCGTGCATATATGGTCTTGGTGCTCCCCAGGATTATTATGCCATGGCTGTATCCTTGAGAACTCAAATGGAGATTGCGCGCAACCAATTACTGCAGCGCCTGGTGGAGAACCACTATGAAAGAAATGATGTAGCTTTTACGCGCGGGACCTTTCGGGTTAGAGGCGATGTAGTAGAGATTTTTCCTGCTTCAAATAGTGAAAATGCTATTCGTGTAGAATTTTTCGGAGATGAGATTGAACGGATTATTGAATTCAATTCTCTTACCGGTGAAATATTGGGGCGCAGGTTGCATGTAATGATATTTCCAGCCTCACATTTTGTTACGACCCGGGATAACATGCTGGCGGCTGCAGGTTCGATTGAAGAAGAACTGGCCTGTCAGTTAGAGAAATTCAAAAATGAAGGGAAACTGCTGGAAGCCCAACGCATTGAGCAGAGGACCCGATATGACCTTGAAATGATAAGAGAGATCGGATATTGCAAAGGAATTGAAAATTATTCTCGTTATATTACAGGACGAGCTCCCGGTGAACCTCCATACACCTTGATAGATTTCTTTCCCGAAGACTTTCTGCTTTTTATGGATGAATCTCATATTTCGGTTTCACAAGTTAGAGGTATGTATGAGGGTGATAGATCCCGGAAACAAAACCTGGTTGATTACGGTTTCCGCTTGCCTTCAGCTCTGGACAACCGTCCCTTGAAGTTTCAAGAGTTTGAGCAAAAGATTAAACAGGTAGTCTATGTAAGTGCTACCCCGGCAGACTATGAGTTAAATCATAGCAAAGCAACGGTAGAGCAAATTATCCGTCCTACCGGGCTAATAGACCCCGAAATAGAAGTGCGCCCGACCAATCAGCAGATTGATGATTTAATGGCCGAGATATGGGAGCGGGTTAATAAGGGTTACCGGGTCCTGGTAACGACGCTGACCAAAAAAATGTCCGAGGACCTTTGCGATTATTTTGATGCAGCCGGTATCAAGGTGCGTTATCTGCACTCTGATATTGATGCATTGCAGAGACTGGAGATTTTAAGAGAATTACGGAGCGGGGTCTTTGATGTTCTGATAGGGATAAATCTGCTCCGGGAGGGATTGGATTTGCCTGAGGTGGCATTGGTAGCCATATTGGATGCGGACAAGGAAGGTTTCCTGCGCTCGGGCCGTTCGTTGATCCAGACTATTGGCAGAGCCGCCCGCAATATTGATGGTAAAGTAATTATGTATGCTGACCGGATCACCCCTTCGATGCAGTTGGCTCTGGATGAAACCAACCGGCGGAGACTTATCCAAATGGAGTATAATCAGCGCTACCATATAACACCGGAGAGCATTAAAACAGCCATACATGCGAGTGTGGAAGCTACTATTGCCGAGGCACCGGCAACTTACGATCCGGGAAGTATTCAAGCCATGGGCCGGGAAGAGCGGCAGCACGTTATTAAGGAAATGGAAGTTGAAATGCATAAAGCAGCCGAAAGTCTGGATTTTGAGAGGGCTGCTCAATTAAGAGATATGATCCGGGAGCTGCAGCAGCCGCCCCGGAAAAAGAAGAACCGGGGGGGCCAGAGGTGAAGGATTTCATATATGTTAAAGGTGCGCGGGAACACAATTTAAAAAATATAAACCTTAAGATTCCCAGAGATAAGCTTGTAGTATTTACCGGAGTGTCTGGCTCAGGTAAATCGAGTTTGGCTTTTGATACCATTTATAGCGAAGGACAGAGGCGCTATGTGGAATCACTTTCTACTTACGCCCGCCAGTTTCTGGGGCAAATGGACAAGCCTGATGTTGATCATATAGAGGGTTTGTCACCATCCATTTCCATTGATCAGAAATCTACTTCCAATAATCCGCGTTCCACAGTTGGAACCGTAACCGAAATATATGATTATATGCGGCTGATGTTTGCCCGAGTGGGCAGACCGCACTGTCCGCACTGCCAGCAGCCCATAAAGAAGCAGAGTATAGATCAGGTAGTCGATGTACTGCTGAATCTGGAGCAGGGAAGCCGCATAAAGATTCTGGCACCGGTAATCAGAGCCCAAAAAGGAGAGCATAAAAAAACACTCGATAGCTTATTCCGGGATGGTTTTGTTCGGGTAGTTGTTGATGGCTACGAGTATACTTCAGATGAAGAAATAAATCTTGTCAAAAACAAGAAACATGATATAAGTGCAGTAGTTGACCGATTGGTAATAAAAGAGGGTATCCGAAGCCGTCTGGCGGAGTCACTGGAACTGGCCTTCGAATTAAGCGAAGGCACAGTTAAAATACAATTGCTGAATGATGATAGCGAATCGGAAGAGGAGATGCTCTTTAACCGCGATTTTGCCTGCCCGGAGTGCGGCTTCAGCCTGCCAGAGTTAAGCCCGCGGATGTTCTCGTTCAATAGTCCTTTTGGAGCCTGCCCGGAGTGTGACGGTCTGGGTGAAAAGCGGGAAATTGATCCGCAGCTGGTATTGAATATGGAAAAAAGCCTGAGTGACGGGGCAATAGTTCCCTGGTCAAATAACTTCTACACCTATTACAATCAGATTATGGCAGGGATGGCCGAAAAAAACGGCATTCCAATGGATGTGCCATTGAAAAATTTAAGCCAGAAGCAGATAGACATTATTCTTTTCGGCAATGACGGCGAGCGTATCAAAATAGTTTATACCAATTCCTATGGAGAAACCGGGACCTTCCGGTCATCATTTGAAGGGGTAATAAATAACATGAGCCGGCGTTATCACGAGACCAAATCAGATGCATCCCGCGAAGATATCGAAAAATATATGAGTTCCAATTTATGCCCGCTCTGTCAGGGTAAAAGACTTAAAAAAGAAGTTCTCTGGGTATTAATTGGCGGGAAAAATATTAGTGAGCTAACATCCCTGTCAGTCAGGCAAGCCATGGAATTTTTTAATGGTCTGCAATTGAGTGAAAGGGAGAACTTTATAGCCCGGCAGGTAATAAAAGAAATTGGCGAACGCCTGACCTTTCTTATTGATGTAGGATTGGATTATTTAACCCTGGACCGGATGGCAGGCAGTTTGTCAGGTGGAGAGGCACAGCGTATTCGTCTGGCTACCCAGGTAGGTTCCAGTCTGGTAGGAGTATTATATGTTTTGGATGAACCCAGTATAGGCTTGCACCCGCGGGACAATGACCGGCTGCTGGCTACCTTAAAGAGACTGCGCGACCTTGGCAATACCGTAATAGTAGTGGAGCATGATGAAGATACCATAAGGAGTGCCGACCATATTGTCGATATAGGTCCCCGGGCGGGTATTCACGGCGGCGAAGTGGTGGGAGAAGGAAGCCTGAATGACATAATAAATGCTGCACGTTCCTTAACAGGCAAGTATCTGTCCGGCCAGCTGGAAATTGATTTACCCGAGCTGCGCAGGGAAGGCAGTGGTGAGAGAATTTTGCTTAAAGGGGCCAGTGAACATAACCTGAAAAATATTGATGTGAGCATCCCCCTGGGGAAAATGGTGGTTATAAGCGGAGTATCCGGCTCAGGTAAAAGTACTCTGGTAGAAGACATTATTTATCCTGCTTTAATGAAACACCTGCACGGCGGGCGGCATCGACCGGGGCGGCATAAGGGTATTGAAGGATTGATGCAGATTGATAAAGTAATAAATATTGACCAATCACCTATAGGCAGAACTCCTCGTTCCAACCCGGCTACTTATTGCGGGGCTTTTGACGGAATCAGAGAACTATTCTCCACTACCAACGAATCACGAATTAGAGGTTACAAACCGGGACGCTTCAGCTTCAATGTTAGAGGCGGCAGATGTGAAGCCTGTTCAGGTGATGGAATAATCAAAATTGAAATGCACTTTCTGCCGGATGTTTACATTCCTTGTGAAGTATGCAAAGGGAAAAGATACAACCGCGAAACCCTTGAAGTCAGGTATAAAAACCGGACTATAGCTGATGTACTTGCCATGACCGTAGATGAAGCAGTAGAGATTTTTGAAAACATCCCTAAGGTTCACCGCAAATTAAAGGTTCTTCAAGATGTGGGACTGGGCTATATTCAATTGGGACAACCGGCCCCGAGTCTTTCAGGCGGGGAAGCCCAGCGGGTGAAATTGGCTACCGAGCTTTCCAAACGCTCCAGCGGCAAGACCCTGTACATTTTGGACGAACCGACTACAGGCTTGCATAAAGATGATGTCAAACACTTGCTTAGGGTTCTAAACAAATTGGTAGATTATGGAAATACTGTGTTAATAATTGAGCATAATCTCGATGTCATTAAATCAGCTGACTATATTATAGATCTGGGTCCGGAGGGGGGAGAAAACGGTGGGGAAATAGTGGCAACAGGCACCCCGGAAGAAATCTCTCGGCACCCGCATTCCTATACCGGAAAATACCTTAAGGAATTTTTATAAGGGGAGCTGACAAGGGTAACGCCGCTGACAGAAGAACCGTCCCCTTGTCAGCGGCGTTACCCTATAATGGGAGTAGCTTGTCCGTT
>JAQUBU010000173.1 GCA_028686565.1 Syntrophomonadaceae bacterium | reverse complement strand
AAATTATAAAAATATGAATTATTATGTCTATAATGATCATAATATGGCTAGTTTTAGCAGGTGATTTTATGCGAATGTTTGATAATATTATTAACTTCATACTAGGAAATGAGAGAGATTTTGAATTGCGGTACAGAGTCTTTAATTTCTATTGTGTGCTGGGATTGATTATTTCTCTTTTATTTGTTCCGAGTGCTTACTCCATGGATTCACATACAAGCTTTAAACTTCTGCTAAGTTTTTCGGCTTTTGTTATGTGCTGCTGGTACTTGTCTCGTTTTCGCCGATTATTTGATCTTAGTACTTTCCTAACGGTTTTAGTTTTGGTCTTTGTAATTACGCCCGGTCTTTGGATTTTAAATTCAGGATCAACCGGGGGAGCGCAATATTTTTTTATTTTCTGGGGAATGCTGATATGTTCCATATATAACGGCTGGCGCCGATATACTTGGCTGGTTATTCTTTTTGCAGTCATCGGAGTGCTTATGTATATTGAATATACCTACCCTGCCCTGATCAACACCTATACCAGCAGGGATGCCCGGTATTTAGATGTTTATACTTCCAATTTCATAGCAATGATGTCTATAACGATGATTTTCATTATTTACGCCAACAGCTATCGCAAAGAACACGAGTATGTTAAAAATTATGCCGAGCGTCTGGAAAAAATCGCTGTCACCGATGGCCTGACAGGCCTATACAATCATAATCACCTGTATAGCTGCCTGAAACAAGAAATTTACAAAGCTGAGCGCTACAAACGATTTTTGAGTCTGATCATGATCGATAGCGATTACTTCAAACAGGTGAACGATACCTATGGTCATCCTACCGGTGACCTGGTACTGAAACAATTTGTAAATATACTGCGTTCAAACACCCGCACTTCTGATATTATCGGTCGGTACGGAGGTGATGAATTCCTAATAGTCTGCCCGGAAACTAATCTGGAGAATACCGTATCCATTACTGAAAAACTTCGTGCCATTGTCGAAGATGCCTCTTTTGGCGAATCCGGACAAATCAAAATGACAATTAGTTGCGGAATCACCACCTGGGAGGGTGAAAGCTTAAGTCAAATTATCAAACAGGTCGATCAGGCTTTGTATGCTGCAAAAAATGCTGGCCGCAACCGGGTAGAAATATACAAGGATAAAAGCTTTTTAACTGACCTTACACCTTCTATATAAACTATCGATATCCAAAGCATATTAGTTCTGCTCCTACACCAAATGAAACCTGTAATCCTACGGGTCTTTTCCTTTTGGATTCTATTTTTTTGTTTTTCCTGCTGCCGAATGATCCCGTCCAGTGTAGTAATTATACCAGGCAGATGTTTGATATAAATCCCAATTAACCGGGGGTACATACAAGGTGTCCAGTTTTTCTTCTTCATTATAGGCCTTAAGCATTGAGTAAGCTTTAACCCAGATACATTTTTTTTCATTAGGAAATACTTCACACCAACCGTTATAACTACCGCCGCAGGCACCATTACGTTGATTCTTCGGACATTGCGCCATTGGGCAAAGATAAGCAATGTCCAGCAATGCACAATCGCCGCAGTCCCTACATCCATTGCCGATTATTTTAAGGATATGTTCAAAAGTATATTTTTTGGGGTTTTTATCAGCATGGTAAATACGGCTCATTAAAGGAAATAGATTTTTATCCGGAGTAAAAAATATATCGTGGATAGAACGCATCAAACGATAATTAATTCCCACTGGGAAGTCAGCCGGCAAGCTGGCACGATTAACCGGCATATTGGTATTAAGGCCGGTATTAGCATCTTTTTCAAAATAATAAAATCCATCGGGTTGTGGATAGTCGAATTCTGATATTAAATTCATCCAGTCGGCACTAAGCTCTTCGCCTTTATCCATAATATATTTAATTTGCTCATATTTAATATTATGGCCTCCCAAGTGTACCCCATCAAAACCCATACCTTTCATAATGGCATACATTTTAGCAGCACGCAGTAACCGCGCACTTACACCTTTATCCTGGGCAGTCCTTTCCTGATCAAGTTCAGCTAATAACTTGTCTGATACAACACAACCCGGCAATTGATTTGAATTCATTATTTTACCCGCACCAAACGGCAGAATATAAACATTACCTATTACTGCTATATTCACGTTGTAATTCTTAATCATTTGCAAGACTTCATGGAATTTGCGGACGTCAAAGCCTAACTGAGTCACTATAAAGCCAGCTTCATGCGCCATTTTTTTCTTAAGTTTATAATATTGCACCATAAGTTCGGCTTCAGTAGCTTTAAAAGGTGAACCAACCGCACCCGCAAAGAAATTGCTCGTTTGATGATAAGCTGTCCCTTTTGGTTCTTTAATTTCCAATCCTTTATTCATATTGGCTATCAGCTCCAAAACATGAACAGAGTCCAGATCGAAAACTGGTTTAGGACGGCCTTTAAAGCCGCTATTGGGGTAATCACCGGTCATAACCAAAAGGTTTCTGATGCCAGCTCGCTCCATGGCGTAAAGCTCAGATTCTATCTGGTTACGGTTTTTGTCTTTACAAGTAAAATGAACTAGCGGTTCCATACCCAGCTTTAGTATTTCCACCCCGAAGCAAGCAGCTGATAATGCAGGCTTTCCCCCCGGATTGTCTGTAATAGTAACAGCATGAATTCTGCCATCTTTTGCCGCCTCTTTAGCTGAAATGATAGCATCTTCCTGAAGTTTTTCATGTGCTCCCCGGCCTGGGACTAGTTCCCATGTTACCGAAAATGTGTTTTTATCCAGTAATGATTGCTTGAATTTATTATTGATTTGCTTCTCCCCCCAAAAAACAGCACCCTTAAGACCATATAATAATGCTGTTGTTAATTTAAAGCGTTTCTCATTATGACCGTTCACGCTATTTGCCTGGACGGCTTGTTATTGCACTTGTTAATAATAAATAAATTATATCATAATTTTTATATTGCCTTTTTCATCTGAAGGTGTATCCTGATATTGGCACATGCAGACTGACCTATTTATAAAATTATCCAGCTCGGAGGGTTTAGTGGATTTCCAATAGTATTGCGTGGACGTATGGAGATGTTTGAGGTACTCTTATTATTGTGGCACTAATATAACGAGACGAAAAGATGCCCTCTGCTTCTTGCGTTCGGGTTCCTATTAACAAAAAAGGCGAAGGGTTTAATTACCTGCCTCCATGCAACGGCGCGAGAGAACTGCTCCGCAGTTTCTTCTTATGTTTATAAATGGTGCTGCAATATATATTAAAATTAATTCTATAACGCAAAATATGTATTTTTTAAAATATGTTTTAAGGGGTGTAGATACATTTGAGTGGATTCTTTGGTGTTGTTTCAAAAGAAGATTGCGTCACAGATGTGTATTTTGGTACCGATTACCATTCACACCTGGGAACTAGTAGGGGTGGTATTACTGTTTGGAGCGGAAACAGTTTTAACAGTAAAATACACAACATCGAAAATACTCAGTTCCGAGCAAAATTCGAATCTGAACTCCCGGAATTAAAAGGCCATATGGGTATAGGTTGTATTAGCGATATAGAACCTCAGCCCCTGACTGTGCGTTCGCACCTTGGTCAATATGCTATTAGTACAGTAGGGAGAATCAACAATTTGTATGAGATAGCCGAAAATGCGTTCACCAACCGGAATATGCATTTTCTGGAGACAAGCAAGGGTACTATAAACCCGACCGAGCTTGTGTCGGTAATTATAGATCAGGAAGAATCTTTCAAGGATGGTTTATTAAAAGCGCAGGAATTGATTCAGGGATCATGTTCAATTCTGCTTTTAACACCGCAAGGGATTTATGCTTCAAGGGATAAGCTTGGCAGAACACCTTTAATAGTAGGTGAGAAAGAAGGTTCATACTGCGTTTCCTTTGAATCCTGTACTTTCACTAACCTCGGATATAAATTCAGATATGAACTTGGCCCAGGAGAAATCATTTTGCTGACCCCGGATGGTACCCAGAAAATTGCGCCCCCTGGGGATAAAATGAAAATTTGTGCTTTTCTATGGGTCTATTATGGTTATCCATCCTCAACCTACGAGGGAATGAATGTTGAGGTTATGCGTTATAGAAATGGTGCAGCAATGGCTAAGAACGACGATGTAGAAATCGATATGGTTGCCGGAATACCTGACTCGGGGGTCGGACATGCCATCGGTTATTCCAACCAATCCCAAATACCATATGGACGTCCATTCGTAAAATATACACCGACCTGGGCCAGGAGCTTTATGCCGCAGGATCAAAGTATACGAAACCTTGTTGCCAGAATGAAGCTTATGCCCATTCCTGAACTAGTTGCCGATAAACGTCTGCTCTTCTGCGATGATTCAATTGTTCGCGGTACACAGATGAGAGAAACTGTAGATCTTTTATATAAATGCAATGCCCGTAAAGTTCATATTCGATCCGCTTGCCCGCCTCTGGTATTTGGCTGCAAATACTTGAATTTTTCAACTTCGCGGTCAGAAATGGATCTTGCAGCCAGACAGGCCATCATCGAACTTGAAGGAAAAGAACCCGATTTTTTTGACGCATATTGTGATCCGGCAAGAGAAGAGTACAATTGTATGGTAAATTGCATCAGCAAACGGCTCAGCTTCTCAACACTAAAATATCAGAACATCCATGATATGATTGACGCAATCGGTATAGGCAAGGATAAAATATGCACCTACTGCTGGAATGGAAAGGAATAGTAATAGTCCAAAAACGCAGCAGGCAGGCAGGCTCTCATTGCGCAGCCTAAAATATAAGATGAATGATATTAGATATAACGCAGGAAAATAATCATAATTATTCTCCTGCGTTTTGTTTAGATAGGAAAATTTAAGCATCGAAAGAAACTGCGGAGCCGTTTCTTTCGCACCGCTGCAACAAGGCGGGGCACATATTTTCGCCTCGTTATAGCCGGATACCTATCCGAGCCTTGATTAAAAATTAGCACTTATTTATTATCAATTTAAATCTCTTTGCAACAGCATTGCAGCATTCCTATTCAATACGCAAACAGCTTTATTGGCAAATAACAAGGAATGGCGTAAAATATGCTTAATGAATTTGATTGGCTTTAGGATACGATAATGGGGAGCTAGGAAAGACAGGAGTGTGTTTATCAATGACTAAGATATTTGTGTACGGCACCAGCTTAACGACAGGCGGCCGTTATAACCAATATTATCTGCAGGGAAAGATATCCCTTGGTAAAGGTTTTCTAGATGGATATAAAAGATATATCCTGGGTGGTTTGGATGGTATCCATCCTGAAAAGGGGGGGCG
>JAQUBU010000172.1 GCA_028686565.1 Syntrophomonadaceae bacterium | reverse complement strand
ACCCTGCTATTAATTCTGATATTAATTTTGTTTTCGCCCCTTTTTGCCGTATCCCAGGAGATCCCAACGGCGGACGGGGGAGAGGTTTGTCTACTGGTTATTGACAAACTTGCCTTGGATGATTTAAGCAATGATAATACGCCTGCATTAGTAAATTTGGTTAAGACCGGTTCAGTTGGTCTATCCAGTAATCGGACGCTGGGACGGGGAAACACGGAGGATGCATGTCTTACCATCGGAGCAGGAAATCTGGCCCAATCTTTCGGCCAGCGTATCATGGGGCTTAATAGTGATGAACTGGTCGAAACCAGAAACCAGACCGCCTCTCAGTTGCATCAAAATTTAACCGGAAAAAATCCCGCCAACACTAGTGTTTTGATGATCAAAATTTCTGAACTGCTGGCTGGGGTGGCAAAAAATAATGTTAATACCCAATTAGGAACTTTGGGAGAGATTCTTGGGAAAAGCCATATTCCTGTATGTGTACTGGGCAACGGCGATATAAATCAACAGTTTTACAGAGCTTCAGTTGCTATTGCAATGGATGCCAGCGGCAGGGTTCCTCTTGGCAATGTAGGACCTCTAACAAGTAATCACGTTAAGGACAGCTTTGTAACTACCCAGACAAATTATACTTACCTCGAAAAAGAATCGCTATCATATACTCAAAAACCCTTGGTAAAAATAATTGAATTATCAGATTTGGCACGACTGGAGAAAGCAGATACTGCTGATCCTGAAATTCTGAAACAGGAAAAAAGAAACATTCTTAAAAAGATTGACGGATTTGCCAATAGTGCAGCCAATAATCTTGATTTCAATAGAGATCTTTTAATGGTTGTGGTACCATCTGCTGCAGCTGATAAAGTTAAGCAAAAAGATACGTTCACCCCTATCATTATCAAAGGACCGGGATATAAGGAAGGATTTCTCAGCTCCGGCGCTACTCGCAGCGATTATATTATAGCGAGTACAGATATTGCCTCAACTATCCTGCATTTCTATAAACTGCAGGACGATACGGGTACGATGATAGGTCAGCCAATAGTATCACGCAAAAGCCAGCAGTCTGATACCTTGTCTGCTGCCAAGCTTATTGAGGACCAGGCTAAGATTGTGAATCTTATCCGAACTCCATTGGTAAAAGGTTATGTCATTTTGCAAATTGCGGTAATTGTTTTAATTCTGTTGTGTCTGGTATCTGCAAAAAAAATGGCAGAATTGATTTCCCCATTGTTACTGGTATTGTTAGCAGCACCCTTGGTTTTTCTCCTATTGGGCAAGCTGGGATTAGTAGTGGTATGGCATAATATCATTGTTGCCATAGGCAGTATATTACTGATTACTTTGATTTTTAGCAAGATTTATAAAAATAATCTTTATACCGCTTTAGTTGTGATTGCGGCCGCAACACTAATAATAATAAACTATGATGTTCTGACCGGCAGCAGTCTTATTAAAAGTTCAGTTCTGGGATATGACCTTATGTCCGGTGCCAGATATTATGGAATCGGAAATGAATATGTTGGAGTTGTTGTCGGCAGTTCAATTTTGCTGGCAAGTTCATTATATCAGCGTTTTAATAAACCCCTGGTATTATGGCTTATTGCATTGTTCTTTTTATCCCAATGTATTTTGTTGGGAAGTCCTGGATTAGGTGCTCAATCTGATGGAATGATAACAACCCCAATAGCTTTTCTCTTAACTCTGGCTTTGATAACCGGAAAAAAAATAAACCTGAAGGCATTGCTGATCCTGGGTGTTACAGTGGCCGTTACAGTTATCGGTGGAGTTGTTTATGACATGAGCAGTTCATTAGAAATGCAGTCCCACATAGGCAGAGCTGCTAATCAAATTACCCAGGGCGGCATTCATAATGGATTAACTATCATTATGCGTAAGCTGGCAATGAATATTAAATTGATCAATTATTCGATTTGGAGTTATGTCTTTCTTGTAATATTGGCTACCCTTGGAATTCTGCTCTATGTACCGGTAGGAGGCATGACATTTATTAAATCCCAATATCCAATTTTATTTAAAGGATTTGCGGGAATTCTAGCCGGTGCCATAGTGGGCGGGGTAATAAATGATTCCGGTATTGTTTTAGCAGCTACTACCAGTATTTATTTAGTTGCTCCTATATTGTCATTAATGATCAATATTCCCAGCCGGGTATCTTCGTCAACCACTGATTCCAGCACACTTTCA
Organism: Syntrophomonadaceae bacterium; assembly: GCA_028686565.1. Lineage (GTDB taxonomy): Bacteria > Bacillota > Syntrophomonadia > Syntrophomonadales > Syntrophomonadaceae > JAQUBU01. The sequence goes on along the minus strand of JAQUBU010000172.1, from coordinate 3,105 downwards.
CAGACGAATGATAAATTAAGTATTCAACTCGATTAGCAGAGAGAAATTTTTTAACTTGTAGGAAATTATAATAAAAGCTTTAAAAGCTGGCCTTTGCCTCATGTATAAGTTTAAATATTTCCGTATACAAAGCCCCTGCATGGACACGATAAACAAAAGGGCAATACCGTAACTGAACTTGAGGAATGTTAAAGGAGCGTTTTGCGTTTAGTAAATAACAACAGGAGGTATTTATCATGGCATCAGCACCAACCCTTTATGGTAAGAAAAGAGAATTGAGTACGAATAGTTATCTTAAGCAAATGAAACGTGACGGTTGGGTTCCGGGAGTAATCTATGGCAAAGACAAAGAGAGTCAGGCTATACTCATGGAAGCTAAAGAATTAAAGAGGGTTTTTAAACACACGGGAACCAGAGGTGTTTTCATGTTGCAGATAGAAGAAGAGAAAACCCCGGTTATGGCATTGATTAGAGAAATACAAAAAAACCCTATAGGAGAAGGTTACACTCATATCGATTTTCTGCGCTTAAAAAGCAACGAAAAAGTGCACAATAAGATAAGTATTCATCTGCTCGGTGAAGACGAACTGATTACAAATGGGAAATTACTGCTGGTAGTGACCAAAGAAATGGAAATATCCTGTCTGCCGGCAGATATTCCTGAGAGAATTTCTTACGATGTATCTGCCTTGAATAGTGGTGACAAAGTAACGATAGCAGATATTAAATTACCATCTTCAGTAGAACTTATACAGGATCCGTCTACCGTCATATGCAGCGTGGCGGGACAGTCGAAGATGGATGATGAACTCGAACCGGAAAACACCGAGGAAGAAGCAAGCCCAGAATAAACTGCAGCATTCGGTTCTGCCAGGTACATTAACATAGATTACTCAGATCAGAAATTGACTAATGGCATTAAAAGTGTAACCGAGAATAATTATGCCTATAGTAACCAGGCCAAAAAATACTGCCAGCAGCCGGGTTTTTACTACCTGGGCAAGCATAACCATGGAGGGAAGTGACAGTGCAGTAACTCCCATCATAAAAGACAAAACCGTTCCGACTCCAACTCCCTTGTAAACCAGAGCTTCAGCAATCGGCAATGTTCCAAAAATATCTGCATACATTGGTATCCCAGCAACAGTCGCTATTAACACTGAATACCATTTATCCTGACCAAGAACGACAGAAATAATATTTTGAGGAATCCAGTTATGAATGGCTGCACCAATTCCAACGCCAATTAAGATATACAGCCAAACCCTGCCGATGATTTCCAGGACTTGCGCTTTCGCAAAATACAATCTATCCCTGGTACTTAATGCTTCGGGTTCGTAATCCAGAGAATCATTGCCAAAAACAAACGACTCAACTTGGCTTTCCAACTTTAATTTACTAATAATAGTGCCCGCTGCAACTGCTATAACTAAGCCTGCTACAATGTAAGCGATGGCAATCTTCCAATTAAAAATACTGGCCAGTAAAATGACAGATGACAGATCAACGAGGGGAGAAGACACTAAAAAGGAAAAAGTAACACCAAGCGGAAGACCCGCACTTGTAAATCCAATGAATAAAGGAATTGATGAGCAAGAACAAAAAGGAGTGATAGTACCTAACAAAGCACCAAACAGGTTAGCCCAAAATCCTTTATAGCTGCCGATTATTGCCCTGGTTCTTTCTGGCGGGAAAAAACTCTGAACATATGAAATAGAAAAGATTAAAACCATTAATAGAATAAATATTTTAATGACATCGTAGATAAAAAAGTGAATACTGCCACCCAGTCGGCTACTTATGTCCAGGTTAAAGCCACTTTCCACCAGCAGTCTTACTAAATCACTGAGCCATTCCATTTTTAGCAACTGGCTATTTAGCCACTCAAAAATTACCATCCCAATAATTCCTCCATACCCTACATTAATTCTTTTATACATTGTATATGTTTATATAAACATTAACTTATTTAGTTTCTGGTGCATTTATTGTACTTAAAATAAGAGCAAACTGTCAATAAGCTTGAAAATTATGTTATTTCAAAATAACAATGATAACTAAACGGTACCTTTAAAACAGGTAATTTTTATTGTTAATGAACATATCTGATGCAATTAAGCCAAGTATGAATTAAACTAAAGAATATCAATAGATGTTTGTACTATTTTCTTTGCTAATAATAACAACTTATAATGGAGGTTTTATAATGATAGTAACGCCAGCACATTTAATTAAGCAGTATTTCCCGGAACAAATAGACACAACCAGAGATCTGTATAATCGTCTAGAACTGGATGAATTCGGATATTCCTATTTGGATTGGTTAAGAGACTTAGAGAAACATTGTCTCACTAAATATGTAGATGATACAGATTATAAGCTTCTGCCTGATGAAGAAAAAAATTATTGGATCAGCCAAAAGGCATTTCGGACTATTATCGAAACCAGCCCGTCTAAAATAGGAGATCAAATCAGAGCCTGTGTAACATATATTTCCAATAAAACTGCAACCGACCCAGCCTTTGCAAGACAGTTGCAGAACCAAATTGATCAAGAATCAGGTATCGAAATAATAAAACCTATTGTTTCTAAAACACTGAAATCTAAATATAATAAGACCGGGAAAGATGCTTTTGAATTCTCGGTTCAAGCGAACAGCAGACTTTATATGGATATTATCTCCGGTTATGATTTTCAACCGGGGCAAAAAATAAAGAATGCAATATTCGATTTCAAACTTGAAGTAGAAAAAGGTGTTCCTTACCATATTGTCAATATAACGCTGTCTCTTACTAATGACCATACCCTCTTATATCGGACTATTTGGTGCTGCAGTGAAGAACGGCAACGATATGGTGCCATCCTTATGAATAAAATCATTAGGATTAACATCTTTGAAGACAATAAGAAGCTTGTGGATAGTTATGACTATATTTTAGATCCATCTGAGTTAAAAAACCTGGAACTTGAACTTGAAAGAGTAGTAGATATGCTTCTGGAACTAAACATGGACGAAATAGATATTAACCAACTCGGGGAAAAAATACTAAATCGCCACAATCTAAATGAGCAAGCATATGCCCAGGCAATTAAGGCAGTAATTCC
>JAQUBU010000171.1 GCA_028686565.1 Syntrophomonadaceae bacterium | reverse complement strand
CGCAAATAGTATAAGACCCCCCTAAACAGACAATTATATAAATATACTACTTTTGCGAGGGGGATCTATTTGCGTCCACATCGCCTTTTTATCTTGATGTTTGCTTTTTTGCTTGTTTTCCTGTCTCTGCTGGCCAGATTTGCCTATTTTCAGGTAGTTAAAGGCCAGGATATAGCTAGGGAAGCTATTGCTATGCGGAGCAAACAGATTGATTTACGGGAGTACCAGCGGGGAGAGATATTAGACCGGAATCTCCTGCCATTGACCAGCACCGAAAATTCCAATGCACTTTATTGCTTTCCCGAAGAAGCAGGTAAATTAAAAACAAAAACGGTAAGCAGCTATGTTTATCAATCCGAATTTTCAAATGATGCCATGAAAGATATATCCATAAAACTATCTCAAGCTTTGGAAAATAAAGATGATAAGGAAATTCTGCAAAGTTTGAATTATGCTGAAAAAAACGGGGCAGCCTTTGTCCGTATTGCCGAAGACTTAACCAGTGAACAGATTAACAGGGTCAACTCGCTGAATCAATCGGGAATAGTTATTGCACCTTTAAGCAAGAGATACCGTCAAGATGGCTTTTGCAGTCACATATTAGGTTATCTCAGCCAGGGCGTAAATAGTGAAGGACAAGCTGGGATTGAAAAACTATATGAAGACATTCTCAGGCAAAATTCGCCTTCACAATCACTTACTTCGGTTATCGATGCACGAGGTATAGCAATTCAGGGACTGATGTACAAAGTCCGGCAGCAAGAAAATGAGCAGCGTAGTGCCGTAGTTTTAACTATTGACAAAAGATTGCAGGAGATTGTGGAGAATAAATCAAAGAACATAAAAAAGGGCGCTATTGTAGTTATGGATGTACAGAGCAAAGAAGTTTTGGCAATGGCCAGCCGACCTGCCTTTAATCCAAATGATGATTTAGCCAATCTTATTAAAAATGATAAAGAGAGCACTCTCAGCAATCGAGCCTTAAGCAAATACCACCCCGGTTCCCTGATTAAAATTCTACTGGCAGCGGCCGCACTTGAAGAGAAGAAAGTTAGTCTTGATGACGAATTTTATTGCAATGGCCAATATGTATTCAATGATGCGGTTGCCATCCCTTGCTGGAAAGAAGCGGGACATGGCAAAATAGATTTTGCCGCGGGTTTTGCCTTATCGTGCAACCCTACCTTTATTAAGGTAGGCTTAGAATTAGGGAAACAGAGTTTGCTTGAGTATGTCGAAAAGATGCATCTTACTGATGGGAGACTCCTGGGATATACTAATTATCTGGAAAGTTATGTAAAGATTGAGCCCGGCGAACCTGCCTTGGGAAATGCCTGTCTGGGACAAGAGGGGGTTATGATTACCCCTTTGCAAATGACTTCTCTGCTGGCTACTATCGCTGACGATGGCAAATGGGCTCCGCCGTCTCTGCTGTGTTATACCATTGATTCCAAAGGCAAGAAGCAAGAACTTCCTGCGATTGCCAAAGAGCAGGTTATTAAGCAGGAAACAGCCAAAGCCGTTCAGTACCTCATGGAAATGGTGGTAAGTGATGGAACCGGTAAGACTGCGGCGCTTAAAGAGATCAAGGCAGCCGGTAAAACTGCTACCAGTCAAACCGGGAATTTAAGGGAGAATGGCCAGGAAATTCTCGATACCTGGTTCGGTGGTTACTTTCCAGCTGATAATCCCCGTTGGGCTATAGTGGTTATGGTTGAAGGAGGGCAATCCGGAGCTCAGGATGCAGCACCGGTATTCAAGGATATTGCTCAGGCTATGCTGCAATATTTCTCAATAAACTAGATGCAAAATTAATTTACATTTGAATCCAAATGATTTTTAGCTAAAAGGGCAAGTTCATATCTCAACTTTCGTAGTTGACATATTATGCGACATAACTAGTGTGCTTGTCATTGCTATGAAACTAGTGTGCTTGTCATTGTTATGAAACTAGAGTACCTGTCATTGCGAGCGTAGCGCGGCAATCTTCCCCGGTCATTGTCAATAAATGAAAAACGGTCTGACGCTTTTCGTTTACCGTGGCGGGTTATTACCCGTGATAATTGCGAGCGGTAGAGAAGCAATCTAAAATGACTTGGCGATGGATGGATTGCTTCGCTGCACTCGCAATGACATATAAGATAGCTCGTGATGTTCGTCAATATGGAATTTTAAACAGTTTATTTTTATTGCTTTTTCGGGCTTTTCAGCCTGTTCTTTTGGTCAGAAAGTTGAGTTCATATTTACAAGGATGAAACAACGAGAGCAAAAGCTGCAATATTATTAAGAGGATCGTTGCAGCACTCGGGGCTAATATGGGAAAGATATTAACGCATCGCAGCAGATAATTAATTCGAATTGCATCTGCAACATCAAAAATTGCATATATCGCTAATTTAATATTCCGGGCTTACGGCCCGGATATTTTCTTAGCAAAATAATATTTGACTATTATTGACTAATAACTAAACCCTGCCTATAATGAAGTTATAATAGTATACAAAATTAACCATACTGTATTTGTATTCTGTTGTTGGCGCCAAATGTTTTTTAAAGAGAGCTGGATGTTTGTACAGATTGAAACAGCCAGCAGAGTTTTAGAAGGAGGTAGAAAATATGGCTAAAGTAGTGGGAATTGACCTGGGAACAACTAATTCAGTAGTTGCGGTTATAGAAGCAGGAGATCCTGCAGTTATTGTAAATGCGGAAGGAAACCGCACCACACCTTCAGTGGTGGCTTATAAGGAAAATAATGAGAGATTGGTGGGTCAAATTGCCAAACGACAGGGAGCTCTAAATCCTGAAAACACTTTTTATTCAGTAAAAAGATTTATGGGCCGTCGTTATTCCGAGGTTGAAAGCGAGCGCAAACTAGTACCCTATAATATAACCGCAGGGCCTGGTGATTCAGTGCGTTTTAAAGTAAAGGATAAACTTATGGCACCCGAAGAAATATCGGCCATGGTGTTAAAGAAACTGGTTGAGGATGCGGCCAAATATTTGGGTGAAAAAGTAAACGAAGCAGTAATAACGGTTCCGGCTTATTTTAATGATGCACAAAGACAGGCAACTAAAGATGCAGGCCGTATAGCGGGTATTAATGTTTTGCGTATAATCAATGAACCTACGGCAGCTGCTCTGGCTTATGGACTGGACAAGAAGGCCAATGAAACCATTTTAGTATTTGATCTGGGCGGCGGTACTTTCGATGTCTCCATACTGGAAGTCGGTGATGGGGTATTTGAAGTAAAGTCCACCAATGGCGATACTCATCTGGGCGGTGATAACTTTGACAAAGCAATTGTCGATTATTTAGCCGGGGAATTTAAGAAGGATTATGGTATTGACTTACTTAAGGATAAGCATGCTTTACAGAGACTTACTGAGGCTGCGGAAAAGGCCAAGGTAGAGCTTTCCAGTATTATAGAAACTACGATAAGTCTTCCGTTCATAACTGCGGATGAATCAGGCCCCAAGCATTTGGAAATAAAACTGAGCCGGGCCAGGTTTGAAGATCTGATTCATGAAATGGTGGAGCGCTTGCGGGGACCGGTTAAGGCTGCGCTGGCAGATGCTAAAATGACTGCCAAGGATATTGAAGAGGTTATTTTAGTGGGTGGTTCCACACGAGTTCCGGCAGTGCAAAAACTGGTCAGAGAGCTGACTGGCAAAGAGCCTAATATGAGTGTTAATCCTGATGAAGTCGTGGCAATTGGGGCGGCCATACAGGCTGGAGTACTGGCTGGTGAAGTCAAAGATGTTGTATTGCTGGATGTTACCCCGCTGTCATTGGGAGTAGAAACTATGGGCGGTTTGATGACCAAAATCATTGAACGCAATACTACTATACCAGCTCGGCGCAGTGAGATATTCAGTACTGCTGAAGACCAGCAGCCGGCGGTTGATATCCATGTACTGCAGGGAGAACGGGAAATGGCCCGCGATAATCGCTCTCTGGGGCAATTCAAGTTGGATGGAATACCTTTGGCACCAAGGGGGACTCCCCAGATAGAAGTAACTTTTGATATTGATGCCAATGGTATACTCAAGGTTAGTGCCAAAGACAAGGCCAGTGCCAAAGAACAAAGTGTGACAATCAGCGGATCATCAAACCTGGACAAGACTGAAGTTGACCGCATGCTGAGTGATGCCCAGGCCTACCAGCGTGAAGATAAAAAGCGCCGCGAGGAAGTGGAGATACGCAATCAGGCAGACAGCCTTTGCTATTCGGCAGAGCGCAAACTGGGAACCAGCGGCGCAGAACTGCCGCTACATGAAAAAGCACGATTGGAAGAACTGCTGGCTAAGATGAAAAAAGCTTTGGAGGAAAATGCCTCCGCTGATAATATTAAAAGTATATACGATGAACTTGAGCAGGCTTCCTATGCTCTGGATAATTTAGCATCATCCAATCAGGCAAAAGGCAGTGGAGCAGCCGGAAGCAATGAACAGGTAGTCGATGTGGAATTCGACGAAGAATAGGATATAAACGGAGGATAAGAAGATGGCAGTGTCTTTTCGCGATTATTATGAAACCCTGGGAGTTAAACGGGATGCGGACCCCAAGGCCATCAAGTCTGCTTACCGCAAACTGGCCCGCAAGTGGCATCCGGATTTACACTCCGGCAAAAAGAAAGAAGAAGCCGATGAAAAGATCAAACAAATTAATGAGGCTTATGAAGTATTGAGTGATGCAGAGAAGCGGGAGAAATATGACCGTTTGGGGAGCAACTGGCGTAATGGGGAGCAATTTGACAGTTCCCCGTTTGGGGAAGGCACTTATTACTCCACTTCCAACCTTAACCCGGAAGATATGCAGGGATTCAGTGACTTTTTCTCGGTTCTTTTTGGCTCGCAAGCCAGATCCCCGGGCGGAGCGCGGCGCCAGGGCAGCTTTTACGAAGGCCCGATGCGGGGGCAGGACATTGAAAGCAGCATCGATCTGACATTGGAAGAGGCTTACCATGGGGTAAGCAAGGCCTTGCAGCTTTCTTCCAGCCATATTTGTCCCGAATGCCGGGGCAGTGGCTTGCAGGGTCAGGGCTTTTGCCGCCATTGTGGAGGCACCGGTAGTATTAGCGAACCACATAACCTGAATGTCAAGATACCGGCCGGAGTCTATGAAGGCAGCAGTATTCGCCTCAAAGGCCAGGGTGGTGCTGGCATTGGCGGAGGGGAAAAAGGAGATTTGTATCTAAAGGTACACCTTCTGCCTCATCCTATATTTAAGGTAAAAGGAATCGATATTGAAAGCGAGGTTACGGTACGGCCGGAGCAGGCAGTATTGGGTGATAAAATCACAGTTGCGACTTTGGATAATAA
>JAQUBU010000170.1 GCA_028686565.1 Syntrophomonadaceae bacterium | reverse complement strand
ACCATAGCCCAAATCCCGATCTTCCCATTCAAATTCTCCCCAATCCAGCAAATAGACATCAAAACGCTCATTAACCAGATACTCTATTAGACTGGAACCTGGGGTCAGATCCAAAACATAAGGTTTGTTGATAAGTGCATAAATTAGAAGAATGGGTGTGCGGTATTTTCTTTCACTTGAGGAACGATAATGATATAGCTGGGATTTGTTTTTACTCCAGATTGTTTCCTTAGGTGAACAGCCAGTAGCTGGTTTGGGATCATAACTTAAGACTTCCTGCCAACGCAAGGTAGTTCTCATCCAGTGTTCTTGAGACTTCTGAAGAATCTCCCCTATCTCCTTAGGCGAAGCTTTTTGAAACATATCGTCCATACTTTTAAAACCCTCCCCGCTTTATACCTTGCATCATTTATTTTGACGGGCTTTTTCTGCTTTTCTTAACTACAGGTTTTGCCTCCATATTTATCGTTTCGAGAACCTTTTTTAATTCTTGCACAGCCTCTTCTATTCCAGATATTCTTTTAAGCATTTCCTGGCTTGTGTTAAAAGCTTTATCAAATTTTTCATGCAGTTCACCATCATCTTTCAAATGTCCGGGCTTACTCTGCGCAGACAAATTGTTAGATATTGAGGTGGATTGTTCTTTAAGTTCCTCGATTTCGTCAAATAAACTATCTTCCAGGCGATCGATCTTGTTTTCCAGAGTAATAACCAGTTTGGCAACTCTAGCCATATCATGCTTCGAAGCAAAAGGCATTTTATCCGTTAAGCTGGATGTAATTTCTTTGTTCATTCTGAGATATTGAAGATACGCGTTAAGAATGACGTCAACTCCATTGGCAAAAGCACTGGTCTCTACAGATTTGCGGGTAACCGCACTCAAGGTATCTTCTCCTGAAAAATAATATTTCTTCCAAAATGTATAGGGATTGAACATTAAGACAGTCCGAGAATCGTTCTCATTTTCATTGCTCATGTTTTCCCTCCTTTTATAACTTAATCATTTCCCTGCTATCGTCTATTGCCTAATGCTTTACTATAACTGATTCCACCACAAATCCCGCAGTCTTAATATCTGCTACCAGCGGCCGGGATTCCAAAATATTAATCCGAATTATCATCAGAGATTTTTCGTCTTTTGCCTCCATCATAACCATGTTGTCTATTCTGGCATTATATTTAGCTATTATGGTGCCTATTTTAACAATTGCTTCAGGTTCATCTCCTACTCTTAAGCAAATGCGCGTACCTTTCAGGTTGACCCCCAGAGTGTCAAGAAAAGCATCAAAAATATCACTTTGCGTTATAATGCCTACCAGTTTGCCATTATCATCTATTACCGGCATACCGCCAATTTTATTAACCCTAAGCAGACTTGCGGCCTGTTCAATATAAGCATCCTGATATATGGTTACCAGCTGTTGTTCGACAGGTATTATATCTCTTACCTTAATCTTATTTAACTTGGCTTCCTGCTCATTCGAAAAAAATCTAGCAGCCACAGATGACCTTCTGAGATCAAGATCCGGGCGAGCTCCAAAATCCCTTCTGGTTACAATAGCCAGCAGTTTTCCCCGGTCGACTACTGGAATCCGGCGCAGGTCTTTTTCAATCATTAATCGCCAGAGTTCGCCAACAGTACAATCAGGTGATGTAGTAAGAACATTGGAAGTCATTCGGTCACGAACCTTCATTAAACTAATCCACCTTCCCTGTTAATTACAATTTAAATGGGCAGCTTTTTAGATTTATAAACAGTAATATTTCCTTTCTCTTTTCATAATCGGTTAATTATGCTGATATTGTCAAGGTGTAAATATGCTCTTAAGTTCAATTTCCGGTCATTATTATGGATTAATCTCTTTTAAAAAGGGAGGATTAAGCTAGCTTGTGTCGAATATTCTTTGAAGAATTAAGGAGGCTTTATTAATGAATAATCGTAAAATAATTCCTTTTATGGCATGTTTGATTTTTATGTTTCTTTTCTGCTCCTCTGCTCCTGCCCGGGCAAGCAACCCAAACACGAGTTCAAACGACAGTAATATTGCCTACACTCCATATTATAACAACAACCAAAGTTATGACATCATATCCATTTCACCCGGATATAATAAATATATCGATTATGCAAATGGATATACCCTAAATTATCCGGCTGGCATGAATGTAGATTCATCTTTTTCCCGGATAAGAACAGTAATATCTGACCAACAAACCCGGATTGAAATATACCGTGATGATTTTACCGGCAGCATTCATAATGCAACTGCTTATATTCAGTATAGCAACCGTTTTCTGGACAATAAAAGTTCCCACTCTCTCATGCTTAATAAAACAATAACTATTAACGGCTTAAAGGCACATCTGCTGCAATGGCAGAGAAATAAACTATATAAGCTTGTTGATGACCACAACTATTATCTCAGTGCAGAAATTACCAAAAGTTCGATGGAAGTCTATACTATACTTATAAAGTCATCAGCACCCGTTGACGGCTATTTGCCTCTCATAAAGAGCTTTACCACCATAACTAAACAAGGTACCCCAACTCAAAATCTTTATTTTCAAAGCAGAATGCGGAATCTAAATCCGGAAACAAAAGAGTTCTACCAAAAATATTTATCTAATGAAGCAACTCTAAAGTGGGGCATATTTGAACCAACAGCTCCGGGAAATCTTAATTATTTGCATGAACTAGAAAAACAAATGGATTATAAATTTGATTTCCTGATATTATACAAGACTTTTGATGCGCCATTTCCTGCTCAGGAACTCGCTAACGCTTATCAGGAACAACGATTTGTGCAGCTGACCTTACAAACCATGTCTATAAATGGCAACAATTTAAATATTAGTTATGAAATACTTAACGGCCTGTATGACGGTTTCTTCACAGATTATGCTCTAAAGGCCAAAGCTTTTGGCCATCCGCTGTTGTTCCGATTAAATAATGAAATGAATGGGGATTGGTGTGTATATTCCAGCTACTACAGTTCCAAGGATACCGAAATCTATAAAGCAGTATGGCATCATATCTATAAAATTTTCGCCGCTAATCAGGTAAACAATGTTCTCTGGGTATGGAATCCTAATGATATATCGTTTCCAGGGTTTAAATGGAATCATGCTCTCAATTATTTTCCAGGGGAAGAATATGTGGATATCATAGGATTGACCGGCTATAATACCGGTAATTACTATCCAGGTGAATATTGGAGGGAATTTACCTCTATATATGATCCATTATATCATGAATACCGGCAACTTTTTGATTATCCATTTATTGTCAGCGAATTTGGATGCAATTCAATAGGGGGTCAGAAAAGTTGGTGGATAAACGATATGTTTGCCAATATGAAGAAATATCCCGGCATAAAAGCAGCGATCTGGTTTAATGGGACTGATGTAGATGGATTAGGTATGCCCGCCCGCATTTACCGCCTGGACGAGAACTCTGCCATCATAGATGCTTTCCGCCAGGGGCTTGGCAAATCTGCCAAAGAAAATAGCAAGGTGTGAGGGATGCATGAAGATACAAGTGGGCGTTGGCGAAGCATGGCAGTACAATGATGCTCCTTAGTGCCCATTAGTGTAGGAACATCCAGCGAAGATGAGTAAGTGAAGGGACGAGTGACATGGCTGTCGCGAGAGGCACTGGAACATGGATGTGTAATTTGCCCTTCCCCCTTGAACTTCGAGGCAAGCTGGTGATGTTCACAATGCGAAGTCAGACCGCAGTATATTTAGGTATAACGAACTCGCATTAAACTCTCAGTGTAGCTATTAAACGCAAGGGATTAATCAGCAGATCCAGCGCATCAAAGATATCAACTACTGCAATATCAGCTTTGTGCAAAGCCGCGAGGGAACAGCCCTCGCGGCCTATAATCACAATCGCCAGACTTGCCAGCTCCAACATATCTGCATCATTACTGCCATTACCAATAGCCACCACGCCTTCCGGCTCCAGGGCAGCAATATAATCCGCTTTATCCTTGGTACCGTTAACAGAGCTAACTACAAATATTTCAATTCCCAGTTCTTCCGCAACCCGGGCACCTGTTCCAAAGGTATCAGCGGTCAGCATAAATACATTCATCTTAGTTTTAATAAATTCAATTCTTTCCTTGATCCCCTCAGCCAATAAACCATCGACTGTCAGGGTACCATTCATATCCAGCAGCAAGTGGTGGAGTTCTATATCTTCTCTACCGGGTATGGAGATTTGAAGCATAGGTTTCCTTCCTTTCCGCCTAGCGTAAGGCCGCCTGCAATTTACTCTGTAAATCATGCACAATTCTGGCAATGCAATCATTTATTTCAGTATCTGTAAGCGTTCTTTCGGTTGATTGGAACGTGAGTTTTAAGGCCATACTCTTAAATCCAGCAGGGACCTGTTCCCCGGCATAAATATCGAAAACCACCAGATCTTGTAATAGTTGCTTTTCTGCCGCCTTGATTACCTCTACTACCTGAGCAGAGTTTATATCTGCAGCCAATAATAAGGCTATATCACGCTCTACAGCAGGATATCTGGTTATTGACTCCATCATTCTTTTACTCTCGATCTGTTTAAATAACTCATCCAGGTCCAGTTCAAATGCACAGGTTCTTACTTTGATATCATATTTTTGCAGTACCAAAGGATGTACTTCTCCTATGATTCCAATCTTCTGACCTTTGCACATCAGCTGAGCGGTTCGGCCCGGATGAAATGATGGTTCTTGAATTTCGGCAAAACTGTACTCTTTAATTCCCAGTTCTGAAATTAAATCCTCAAGTATACCTTTCAGGAAAAAGAAATCCATTTCCACCTGGTTTTTAAGCCAGTTGATCTGATTCCGGCCTGCAACTATGGCACCTAGTTTCAGCTTTTCCCGGGGCAATTCATTATTAACCGGGAAAAATACTGCACCTATTTCAAAGAATGCTAAATTCTGATTCTTGCGGGCTAAATTCATGGCAATATTATCAAGCAAGCCAGGCAGCAAAAGTGTGCGCATGACACTCTGATCCTCAGATAATGGATTAGCCAATCCAACAGTATCCCTGAGGTAATTTTGTGCTGGCAGAAGCAAACGATCAGAGAAATGGGGATTGATAAAACTGTAGTTTATTACCTCGCGCAGACTTTTGGCCATCACGTTTTTTACCCGGTCACGAAAGAGCTGATAGCTGGTAAGACCACCCTGAGTGGTATCCCCTTGCGGCAAACTGGCCGGTATATTGTCATAACCATGCAAACGAGCTATTTCTTCAATAAGATCTACTTCCATAGTGATATCCGGACGGTAACTGGGAACATCAACTATGAATTGCCCTTCCTGCCATTCAATAGTAAGATCCAA
>JAQUBU010000169.1 GCA_028686565.1 Syntrophomonadaceae bacterium | reverse complement strand
CAGCAAAAACCTGGGGACATTGACAAGTGCAAATATGAATCAGGTAGAAGTTAACAAGAACTATGTAACTACCGGATCTATTATGTATGATGCGGTCTATGTGCCGGGTGGTTTTATGAGTGTTGAAAACATTAAGACACAAGGTGATGCCATACATTTTATTAATGAAGCTTACCGGCATGCAAAAACGATAGCTGCCTCCAACGAGGGAGTAGATCTTTTAGGAGTAACCGCTGTGCAGGGGATGATACAGCTCGCCGCACCTGGAAATCAGACAGAGGTCGTCAGTCAGATGGGGGTTGTGACTGTGAAAAACACCAAAGAAATGAATTCTTTCAGTCAGGAATTTATTCATGCGATTGCCGGGCATCGTCACTGGGCAAGGGAAAATCAAAAGGATTGGATTCCTGCTTAGATTCAAGCTCAAGCAAAAGCAATCAAACCAACATGAGATTTCTTATATTGAGCTTTGGTAAATATAACAGTATGAAATAAATTAATCCTGGATATTTGAAACCGCTCTTCTATAAGGAAGGGCGGTTAATTTGTCAGCAGTATGTACTCTTGCAAAAAACCTATATTTATAGGCTTGATACGAAACCACCCAGTGACAGATAAAAACTTAAAAAGTCAGGTTTTCAAGCTAAAGCAGGGGATGGTTGGCTGACAAACATATTGCGAACATGATAAACTCAAGTAAAAGGTTATAAGTTTCTAGCATATGGTTTAGATCAGCAGTTGCCGGTTTCGAAACCGCTTATTATATATTTTTGTATTTGGGATGAACTATATCGGGCAATATAACATGAACTGAGGGTTTAGGAGGTTGTTTCTTGGCTGTATCCGTATCTGAAATATTATTTTCATTCGTCGGCGGTCTGGGTTTGTTTTTGTTTGGTTTGCGTTTTATGTCGGATGGTCTGCAATCGGTAGCTGGTGACAGAATGAGGTCCATTCTTGAGAAGGGAACCAGCACTCCTATCAGGGGAGTAATGACAGGTGCGCTGGTTACTGCCTTGATCCAGAGTAGCAGTGCCACTACGGTACTTACGGTTGGATTGGTAAATGCTCAGCTTCTTACCCTGCGCCAGGCTATCGGAGTGATAATGGGGGCTAACATTGGTACTACTCTAACAGCTTATTTAATCGGCTTTAATTTACAGGATTATGCTCTTCCTATTCTCGGCTTGGGCGCACTGGTATTCCTGTTTTCAAAAAATAAAAAATATCAAGTTATAGGACAAGCAATATTGGGTTTTGGTATTCTTTTCTTTGGTCTGACTATTATGGGAAGCGGAATGAAACCACTTAAAGATCTCCCGCTATTTATTGACTTGATGAGCAGCATTGATAATAATTCTATAATAGGTGTACTGATAGGAATGTTCTTTACTTTCTTGATACAAAGCAGCAGTGCAACTATAGGGGTACTGCAGCAGTTGGCTTATGAGGGTGCAGTTACATACAATCAGGCAGTTCCCATTCTCTTCGGAGATAATATTGGTACTACTATAACAGCTTTACTGGCGGGCCTTGGGGCCAGTGTCGCAGCCAGAAGGACGGCGCTTACACATTTTTTATTTAATTCCATTGGTACTGTAATTTTTCTCCCTCTCTTCTTAATGGGGGTCTTCAAAAAAATAGTCGTTATTCTGACTAATTATATATTTATCCTCCTTCCTGGTTTTGCCGGTACATGGGATACCCTGAATATAAAATTACAGATTGCTCAAACTCATGCGGTGTTTAATCTCAGCAATACCTTAATTCAATTACCGCTGGTCGCTGTGCTGGCTTTCATTGTAACCAAGCTGATTCCTGAAAAAGCAGAGGATATTGATGACCAGTACAGGCCTAAATATATTGACCGCAGGCTATTGAATAATCCTTCTGTAGCCCTTTCCCAGGCTAAAAGAGAAACCTTGCGTATGGCTTATCTGGCACAGGATGCCTTTAATAATGCTGTAGATTATTTCAATAGCCGACAGGAAGCACTTCTTAAGAAGGGCAAAGATTTGGAAAATGCAATTGACCGCATGGAAAGAGAAATAACGGATTATGTGGTACTGGCCTCCCAAAAGCAATTATCTGAAGAGGAATCGAATGATGCCTACATTATTTTACAATCGCTAAACGATATCGAGCGGATTGGTGACCACTGTGAAAATATTATTGAACAAGGCTCTTATGCCAGTAAGTATCAGGTCAATTTCTCTGGCGAAGCCCGCAATGAAATGGACAAAATAATTGAAATCACCAACAATGCTTTGCTGCTGACTTATAAAGCCCTGGAAAGACAGGACAAATCTGTGGCAAGGCTTGTATTAACCCATGAAGAAGCGATAGATGACTTGCAGGCATCTTACCGCAAAGCCCATATTCGAAGGTTAAATGAAGGAATATGTAATGGCAATAATGGAGCAGTGTTTTTGGATATGCTGGCCAATCTGGAGAGAATTGGTGATCACTGCCGCAATATAGCCGAGTATATTTTGGGAGAAGAATAGCATAAAGGAAGTAAATAGTTGACATACGCAAACCAAAGTATTAGATTTTAAAGAATACATTTCAGATATTAGTGCTTTACATTAAATAAAAACAAGGAGGTTTTACAATGGCATTTTACTTTGATGAACCATCTTATACATTTAGTGAGTATTTACTCGTTCCTGGATATTCATCAATTGAATGTATACCATCGAATGTTAGTTTAAAGACACCATTAGTGAAATACAGGAAAGGTGAAGAGCCAGCCATTTCAATGAATATTCCTCTTGTTTCAGCAATTATGCAATCTGTTTCAGATGATAAAATGGCTATCGCTCTGGCTATTGAAGGAGGAATTTCGTTTATATACTGTTCTCAATCTGTCGAAAATCAAGCTGCTATGGTCAGCAAAGTAAAAAATTACAAAGCTGGCTTTGTTACCAGTGATTCTAATATAAAACCTGAACAGACATTATCCGATGTATTAAAGATTAAAGAAAAAACCGGACATTCAACATTTGCTGTTACAGATGACGGCTCTTCAAAGGGGAAGCTGCTCGGGCTAATAACGAGCCGCGATTACAGAATAAGCAGATTACCGCTCAGTACAAAGGTTCATGAGTTTATGACACCTTTCAAATCTCTAATGTGTGCTAATGAAGGTATCACTCTTAAGGAAGCCAATAATTATATATGGGATCATAAACTCAATACACTTCCAGTTATTGATGATAAGCAAAATCTGGTATCTCTGGTCTTTAGAAAAGACTATGATACTCATAAAGAAAATCCGGACGAGCTGCTTGATTCATTAAAAAGATATGTCGTTGGAGCAGGTATTAACACCAAGGATTACGAACAAAGAGTCCCAGCACTCGTTGAAGCAGGTGCCGATGTTTTATGTATAGACTCATCTGAAGGGTATTCGGAATGGCAAAAATTAACTATTGCTTTTATAAGAAACAGATATGGCGAAAAAGTCAAGGTTGGTGCAGGAAATGTAGTCGACCGGGAAGGCTTTATGTTTCTTGCGGAGGCAGGAGCTGATTTCATAAAAGTTGGTATTGGCGGCGGTTCGATATGTATTACCCGTGAAGAAAAAGGAATTGGCCGCGGGCAAGCTACAGCGCTTATTGAAGTTGCCAAAGCCAGAGATGAATATTGCGAAAAGACCGGGGTATATATACCCATTTGTTCAGATGGGGGCATCGTTCACGATAATCATATAACTCTTGCCCTTGCTATGGGATCTGATTTTGTTATGCTTGGAAGATATTTTGCACGATTTGATGAAAGTCCGACCAATAAATTTAATATTAATGGCAATTTTATGAAGGAATACTGGGGTGAAGGCTCAAATAGAGCCAGGAACTGGCAGCGTTATGACCTGGGCGGCTCTGAGGATCTTTCTTTTGAAGAAGGAGTTGATTCCTATGTCCCATATGCAGGAAACCTTCGAACCAATGTTCAGCTTACTTTAAACAAAACGAAATCAACCATGTGCAACTGTGGTGCAATAACAATAGCAGAATTACAGAAAAAGGCAAAATTAACGCGCGTTTCATCGACAAGTATCATTGAAGGTGGAGCACATGATGTAATACTTAAAGACAATAATATTCTTGCTGTTAAATAAACACATTTTAAAGATTTGAGATGAAATATACACGCAATAATAACTGCAGGATAATTTAATAGTAATATCTGTTAAATTATCCTGCCAATTATTTGCATGATTACTTAATGTCTTACATCTGTCTGGAGCATCTTAACTATCATTTTTGTAAGGACTGCTCTATCGTTATCATCTCCGACTTTCCATAATTCCTGGAGAAGCCTTTGTTCTCTATTTTCAGGGTCAATACCTGCAGACAGCATATTCCCCATTCTGAACCCTATCTTTTCGATGGTTTTTTCAGACATACCAACTATTTCTGCAAATGACACTGCTTTGGAAAGTGTACCTTTCCATTTTTCCCAATCACTAATAGTTTCCGACTGATTAATTTCCATATTGCATAACCCCCTCTATCATCTTGATTTTATTATTCCTCAGATAAATGAGAATATGCTTTGATGCAGTTTAGAGTATTATTGGATTTGAATTCAGAAGACGAAATAAATAGGCCAGACTAAAACCGTTCTGGCCTATTTATTTGTTAAGTCACAGAATTACAGAAATGCTGATCTTAAAAGTTTAATTTCATCGGCATAACCAGGCAGCTCATTGGGTGTTTCCAAATAGAATGGCAAATGGCGAAGTTGGGGATGATTTATAATGTTTATGATAGCTTGTAAGCCTATACTGCCTTTTCCAATTTCAGCATGACGATCTTTATGGCTGCCAAGGGGATTTAAACTGTCATTCAGATGAATAGCTTTTAACTTCTTAAGGCCTATGATCTTATTGAATTGCTCCAAAACTCCATCCAGATCGGTTACAATATCATATCCAGCTGAATAAACATGACAAGTGTCCATACATACTCCTATTTTCTCAATTAATTCAATCCTGCTTAGGATAAGAGCAATTTCTTCAAAGGTTTTGCCTATCTCACTGCCTTTGCCTGACATCGTTTCAAGCAGAACAAGTGTTGTTTGATCTGAACGCAATATTTTATTCAAAATTTCCACTATCAGGTTTATGCCATTTTGAACCCCCTGTCCTGAATGACTGCCTGGATGAAAATTATATAGATTATTAGGCAAATGTTCCATTCTAGCCAAATCATCCATCATAACCATATTGGCAAATTCTCTTACTTTCGGATCAGAAGAGCAGGGGTTTAGAGTGTATGGTGCATGACCTAACAGAGGTGCGAATTTATACTCCTGGGCCAATGTCATTAATGCCGATACATCATTCTCATCAATTTTTTTGGCTTTGCTGCCACGTGGAT
>JAQUBU010000168.1 GCA_028686565.1 Syntrophomonadaceae bacterium | reverse complement strand
GGACATGATGACGATCAGATACATAATTTAATACTGTCACGGCGGGCATGGCTTGAAGAGGAACAGCTGACTGTAATTGTTTCTCCTTCTTATATTGATAGAGATAAAGGTGAGGAATTAAATGTTGGAATCAATTATTCATTAAATCTTATGACTCCGTTGTTTGCTGAATTTTTGCCCAATCCGCTCTTGTTATCAAGTCAATGCATAATGAGAGTTGAATGATAGAATTGAAATCTGGAGTGAAAAAAATGAGCTTAAAAAACTTTATGGCAAGTGAAAAAGGCACTGTCTCCAGCCTGGTAGCGCTGCTAATGCTAGTTCTTATCGGGGCCTTGGCCCTGGTAACTGATGCAGGGTTGTTATATATAAATCAGGGCAAAATGCTGAATGCAATAGACAGTGCCGTTTTAGCTGGAGTGAGGGAGCTTCCGGGCAACTCTGAACAAGCTCTGGAAACAGCCGCCCATTACGGGATTATTAATGGGGTAGCAGCTGAAGAAGCCAGTTATCAGTTGGATAATGGGCAACGGTCAATAACCGGGCATGCCGAGCGGCAGGTTGAACTGTTTTTCGCCCGGGCTTTGGGTATCACCAGCAAGAATGTTTCTGTTTCTGCCCAAGCTCGAATTGCGCCGGTTTCCTCAACTGGAGGGGTTGTCCCCTTTGGCGTACTGGAGGACGACTTTATATTTGGAGAGGAGATTGTTTTGAAGGAAGGCGCAGGGGATCAGGATTATTGGGGGTGGTTTGGCGCTTTAAGACTGGGGGGGAGCGGAGCTCATGTGTACCGGGATAATATTAAATACGGTTATTCCGAAGAGGTTTCAATTGGAGATATTATTGAAATTGAAGCAGGTAATATGTCGGGGCCAACCAAAGTCGGAGTTGAACATCGAATAGATCAGTGCGATCATATTCCCCGCTGCAATATAGATTCTTATAGAGAAGGCTGTTCTCGTATCCTTATTCTTCCCATTATTAACATTGAAAGTATTAATGAAAGCGGACACCCATTTTCCGTAAGGGTAAAAGGTTTTGGTGCATTTTTGGTTGAGGAATATATCGGTAATGGAACGGAAAATCAAGTGCGGGGTTCATTTGTCCGCTATGTAATTCCAGGGGGATCTGACAGTGAAGCAGCAGATTTCGGACTTTATGGGGTACAGCTTATCGAGTAAGGAGGTAGTTTTTGTTGTTAAAGGGAAGCAGAAAATATTGGCTCATAGCTTTGCTTTTTGGCATAGCTGCTGCAATGGGCTTCTATCGTTACCTGCAGGATGTTAAAGAGCTTTATCGGCCAGACGATCTGGTTCAGGTAGTAAGAGCTAAAGCAAGCATTCCGAAAGATAGTGTAATAAATGATGAACAGGTCGAAATTGCCAGCATGCCAGCCAGATATGCTCATCCTGAGGCATTTGTTAAAAAAAATCAGGTTATAGGCAAAATAGCAACTAGTAACATTTCTGAGGGTGAAGAGATATTAAAGCAGCGACTCCTGTCCGTAGAAGATAAGCAAGATCGTCTTGCTTATACCATTCCAGCCAACAAGCGAGCGGTATCCATAGCTATTGACAATATTAACGGTGTTTCAGGGTTTATTAAAACCGGTGACCGGGTTGATATTGTTGGAACAATTGATATTCCTTTGCCTGAATCACAGGAAAGGGCGAGAGCTTACAGTATTTTGACTCTGCAGGATATCGAGGTGCTGGCAGTTGGAGAAAATCCGGAATTGCTTACTAATAAAAGCCCGGTAGGAGCAAAGACAATTACATTGGCTGTTTCTTTACAGGATGCACAGCCTCTGGTCTTGGCATCTGAACGCGGTAACTTAAGATTACTGCTGCGTCATCCAGCAGATAAAACAAGGGCGGTACTAAATCCTTTCCAACTCCAGGACTTTCTAGTTCTATCGCCGCCGCCAAACATATAACGAAGTTTAAATTATAAAACTATTTTCCGGAGGAATGGCAAATGAAAAATATTAAAGTATTATTAGCCGATGACAATGAGAATATGAGAGCCAGTATAAGAAAGTTGCTGGAATTAGATAAATCAATAGATATTGTAGCTGAAGCTGCCACCGGAAGAGAGGTAATCCAGCAGATAGAAGTTATGGAACCTGAGGTTGTAATAATGGATATAAGCATGCCTGAAATGGATGGACTTGAAGCTACTCATTATATAAGCCAGTATTACCCGCAAGTATTTGTTATCATAATTTCGGTGTATGACGAGATACAAAACTTCAAAAAAGCCATGATGGCGGGAGCCAAAGAGTACCTTGTCAAACCGCTTTCTCCTGATGATTTAAATACAACTATCCGAAGAGTTGCACAGCTTGGCAGAAATAACCGCAGGATTCCAAGACATGAGGCTGAGGCAGAGGAATATTACAATAATGTCAGGACCAAAAAGGTTGTCACAATCTTTGGACCCAAAGGCGGGGTGGGCAGGAGCACTATTATCAGTAATCTGGCGGTAGCTTTGGCGCGTAATAAAAAACAACGGGCTGCCTTGATTGACCTGGACATTCAATTTGGTGATATAAGTGTAATGATGAATATTAATCCGCGCAAAACTATAAGCGAATTGATGCAGGAGGGTGACATGTCCAATCAGGAACTGCTGGAAGAATACATGTACGAGAGAAACGGTGTACATATATTAGCTGCCCCTAATAAGCCCGAGTTGGCAGAACTGGTTACTGTGGAGGGCATTGAAAAAATAATCAAATCATGCCGGGATAATTATGACTTTACCTTTATTGATACCCCGTCTTTTATAGATGAAAATATTCTTACTGCTCTGGAAATGACTGATCTGGTATTACTCATAACCACACTCGATTTGCCGACTATAAAAAACGTCAAAAAGGGAATTGAAATATTAAAAACTTTAAAACTGCTATCCAAAACCAGGCTGATTTTAAACCATTCCTCACAAGTAGCAGGTATTGAGGTATGGGATGTGGAAAGGGTTTTGGATTTGAAGGTTAAAGGGAAAATACCTAGTGACAGCAAGCTGGCATTGTCTTCTCTCAATCAGGGCACAGCGATTATAAAGTCTAATCCCAAAGCAAACATATCCAAAGCAATAATAAACCTTTTGCAGTTATTGGAAATCGAGGATTTGTAAGTCTGACTTAATTGACTTAGCGCAAGAAGGGCAGGTGATAAATTGTCTCTTTTACAAAGATTACAGCAGCAAAACCTGGAACAGCATCCTGCGGCTTTCCCCAATAGGGAGCCTGGAACCGGACGTTTTCAGGACTTGGTGTACAAAATACACCGGGAAATAGTTAAGGAGTTAGGACCGGATATTTTTGATCTTCAACAACTTGAAGGTCAGGATCAGCGTGAAAATATTGAACTTGATATAAAAATTGCATGTGAATCCATAATGGAAAAAGAAAACGAACATTTTTCCCGTCAGGACAGGGAAGAAGTAGTCCAGCAAGTTTTGGATGAGGTTTTTGGATTTGGCCCCATTACACCTTTATTGCATAACGAAAGTGTTTCGGAAATAATGGTAAATGGTCCCGGACAGGTATATGTGGAAAAACAAGGTAAGCTGCTAGTCAGCCCAATTGTTTTTCGCGACAATGAGCATCTATATACAATTATCCAGAGAATAATTTCGCCTTTGGGACGCAGACTTGATGAGAGCATGCCGATGGTTGATGCTCGTTTACCGGATGGTTCGAGGGTAAATGCCATAATACCGCCATTGGCTTTAAATGGATGTATTCTCACCATACGCAAGTTTTCTTCGCAATTGCTGAAAGCAGAAGACTTGATCAGGAACAATACCCTTACATCAAAAATGGCCAAGTTTTTGGAAGCCTGTGTTAAAGGCCGGCTTAATCTGATTGTCTCGGGGGGGACAGGTGCGGGCAAAACCAGTACCTTAAACATCATATCTGCTTTCATACCATCCGATGACAGAATTATTACGATTGAAGATTCTGCCGAATTGGATTTGCATCAGGAGCATGTGGTATCACTCGAAACCAGGCCGGCCAACATAGACCGCAGGGGGGAGATCAGTATTCGTGATCTGGTTAGAAACTCTCTGCGCATGAGACCGGATCGTTTGGTGGTAGGTGAGGTCAGAGGAGGCGAAGCACTTGATATGCTGCAGGCTATGAATACCGGGCATGATGGTTCTTTAACAACCGGTCACTCAAATTCCCCGCGGGATATGATTTCCCGTCTGGAGACCATGGTACTTATGGCGGGAATAGATTTTCCCATAAAAGCTATTAGAGAACAAATCACTTCAGCTCTGGATATAATTGTGCATCAAGCCCGTCTTCAGGATGGATCACGTAAAATAACCCATATTACTGAGGTGCTGGGTATGGAGGGAGAAATCATCAGCCTTCAGGATATATTTGTTTTTAATCAAAAGGGTATTGATGAAAGGGGAAAAGTATTAGGTAATCATCAGGCAACTGGCATTAAACCACGTTGTATGGAAATACTGGCATCCAAAGGCATAGTTCTGCCATACGATTTCTTTAACCAGCAATAATTGCAAAATAAAGCATTCTCAAAGCCGAAAGGGGTAAGAGAGTTGGAACTGTTCATATGTTTAGCCGTATTTATACTGGTGTTTTTTATAGTTTTGGCCTTGTTGCAAGCCTGCTTTCATTACGACCTGTATCAAAAACGCTTGGAGAGCCTGAACGAAAAAAGCAGCGAGGAAAAAGAATCCAAGCGGGGACGGAATATCTCTTTACGACCTCTTATAAGGAAGGTATCCGGCATATTTGCAGCCCGTTCCTTTACCGGGAATCTGCAAGCCCGGTTAATTAGAGCTGGTATTCCTTTTAAAGCCGAAGAATACTTTACCCTTTGGATCGCTCTTACCCTGGCACTGCCAATATTGCTTTATATTCTGAGCAGCAACTGTTTCGTGGCCTTAATCTCTATGGTATTGGCAGCTTTTATACCTAAATTTTATTTAAAATACATAACTGATAAACGATTGCAAAGCTTCAATTTTCAATTAGGGGATGCTTTAGTTGTAATGGCTAATTCATTGCGGGCTGGATTTGGTTTTCAGCAGGCTATGGATACAGTTAGAAAGGAATTACCGGCTCCGATTTCTTCGGAATTTAATTGGGCTTTACAGGAAATGACCCTAGGTTTTAGTCAAGAGGAAGCTCTGATCAACCTATCCAAGAGAATCAAAAGTGAAGATTTGGACATGGTTATAAGTGGTGTAGTAATACAAAGGCAAGTGGGAGGCAATCTTGCCGAAATACTGGATAACATTTCAGGAACCATTAGGGAGCGGACTAAGATCAGGCGGGAAGTAAAGATATTAACCGCCCAAGGAAGATTGTCCGGTTTGATTATTGGCATCTTGCCTTTAGTTTTGATTG
>JAQUBU010000167.1 GCA_028686565.1 Syntrophomonadaceae bacterium | reverse complement strand
TTTCTTATTAAATTCCTACTGCTGTTAGCCTACTAATTTTGTAGAACAAAAGATCAAATTTAAAAATAGACGCGATTGACACTTCATTATATATTATAGTAAGAAAAAATGCAAACAAATACTATTCAAGGTGTTGTTGCCATGCGCGAATCGTTAAATGAGAGGCGTTGATTTTTTGAAAACTTGTGTTAAAATGAGTTTAATATGTAATTTATTGTGTGAGAAATAGAGGTGCAAAATTAAAAGCAGCAATTATTTTACAATCAAATCAGCCGGCAAACAGTCCTGATGTTCCAAAATACGCAGTTAGATACATTCAAAAAAAGAAAGGGGAATTTTATGATTAAATATGAAACTTTAATAGTGCTTGCATCGTTTTTTGTTTTAATAACTATTTATTTTATCTTTGACATCAATCCAATTGTTCTGATTTCAATAGCTGTTGCGATCGACCTTTTGCTTTTATATTTTAAAAAGCACCACAAAAATAAAAAATAGGACCGCAAAACGCAGTCCTGTTTTTTATTTGAGCGGAAAATCTCCGGATATGCGGTATGAAATACCCCCCCCCCGGCAAAGTGAAGTGAACCCCTTTGGTTAGACAAAAAATCTGACGAAAGGGGTTTTCTAATGTCAGGGA
Source organism: Syntrophomonadaceae bacterium (assembly GCA_028686565.1). Classification (GTDB taxonomy): domain Bacteria; phylum Bacillota; class Syntrophomonadia; order Syntrophomonadales; family Syntrophomonadaceae; genus JAQUBU01. The sequence continues at coordinate 4,784 of JAQUBU010000167.1, read as the reverse complement.
ACAAAAAATATTCAAATGAGTTCAAGTTGCAATTGGTTCGTGAATACTTAGAAGGTCGTTCAGGAGGTTTGAAGCTCATAGCGGAAAGATAAGGGCTTGATCATTCACAGTTACGACGGTGGGTTAATCTTTTCAAGGCCGGTGGCGTAGAACACCTTGTTAGAGTTCGCCGCACTTATGATGGCATCTTTAAGATTCATGTTGTAGAATATATGCATCGGAACTCTATGTCTTTGCAGAAAGCGGCAGCATATTTTGGAATTCAAAGTCCACCAACTGTCGCAAAATGGGAGCGCATATACTATGAAGAAGGCAAAGAGGCACTCTTTGAAGAACGACGAGGCAGGTTAAGGAAATTGTCAGCAAAGAAAAAAGGTTGTCCGCCTAAAAAGGATGTGAACAAAGATGAAGATCTCTTGGCAGAGGTTCAGCGTCTTCGCATGGAGAACGAAGTCTTAAAAAAATTGATTGCCTTAACTCAAAAACAGGAGCAAGCGGAACGGCAAACAGAGTAACAGTCGTTACCGAGTTAAGGCATAAGTATCCGCTTGAAGCACTGCTGAAATTCGTCAGTGTTGCTAGGAGTACGTATTATTACTACCTTAAGCGTGCACAGCGGCCAGAGAAATATCGTGTTGAGAAAGATGAAATCACGGCTATTTACCATGAGAATCAGGGGCGGTACGGATACCGGCGCATTACTCTTGAAATGGGAAACCGCGGCTATGTCATAAACCACAAAACAGTCCAACGATTGATGAAAAAGCTGCATCTTAAATGCCAGGTGAGAATTAGGAAGTATCGTTCGTACAAAGGAGAAGTTGGTAAAGTAGCATCAAATCTCATACACAGAGATTTTCACGCAACGGCACCTAACCAGAAATGGACTACTGACATTACGGAATTCTCTATGTTTGGACAAAAACTTTATCTTTCTCCGGTTCTGGACATGTTTAACGGCGAAATTGTCAGTTACAACATTAGCGACAGACCTCACCTTGGGCAAGTTATGGATATGCTGGACAAAGCCTTTGCAAAGATTCCCAATGGGACGGGGCTTATATTTCACTCTGATCAGGGGTGGCAGTATCAACACAAGATATACCAGCAGCGGCTTTTAGAGATGGGTATCCGCCAAAGCATGTCACGCAAGGGTAATTGTCTGGACAATGCCATCATAGAAAATTTCTTTGGACTACTGAAATCAGAGCTGCTGTATCTTCGGAAATTCAAGGACCTTGACGAGTTCCGGGATGAACTTGAGAAATATATCTATTACTATAACAACTGCCGTATTAAGGGTAAACTAAAAGGACTGAGCCCTGTTCAATACAGAGTTCAGTCCTCAAAAGCAGCTTAATTGCGATGCCCATCTTTTGTCTAACCTTTTGGGGTCAGTTCAAAGCCGGGGGGTATTTATTAATAGTCTACCTTCGCAACGATGTTTGTAAGCCAGTATGCTCCATCATTTGAGCCGTGCTGTCTATACGTATAGACAGCCTTAAATGTCAAAGCAGAATCGTTTCTGATCATGTCAAACTTGTCGGCCATCTGTCCAAAGTAAGTGTTAATTACTGTGGAAGTTATGATTGTTGTCGCTACACTGGAAGTAACGGACATTGCTCCTTTGAAGTTTTTGGTAAGCGCCGCTACAAATACACCTACCATTGCAGATATGGAAATTGCTGCGCCACTCTCTAAGGCGGCATAGTAATCTCTAATAACGAGTGCCTGCGCATCAGTTAAAGAAACCGTCTTTGTAATTGTAGTTCCCATAGCCGCAGCCTGTGCTGGGGTTTTGTAAAAAGCCAACTTTACTTCTGCCATAATTTTTTCTCCTTTTCTTTTTTAAAAATAAAATTCAACGGGCTCACTAGTGATGTCGTTACATTATCACAGTGATATCACTTTGTCAACACTAAAATCTCACTTGTTTTTATTTTCATCTTGCCATGTTTTTAACTTATTAAGAAAAACTTCAGGAATTGGTACATTTAATTTTGAAAGGTTTTCAAGAACACTCAAACATTCATTAACCACGAAAAATGCAACCACTACCGGTTGAATATCTATTCCGTTATACAAATTTGCTGAATCTACTAAAGAACAGAGAACGACACAAATTAAAACACCGATTTTTTGAAAAATTCCTTTTCTGCCTATAGCTGAACTGACTTGTCTTTTAACGAATGCAACGAAAACCCCTGAAATATAATCAAGAATTAACAAAATAGCCAATAATCCAATGTTTGTAAGATTAACTAACATTTTTTTACGCCTCCTTTCTCGCGATGTCCACACGATATTATCACAGTGATATCACTTGTGCAACTTTTTTGTGTTGACACAAGAACGAGCGTTTCATATATATGGTTATAATATCAATTGTTTCTAAATTGTGTAAAGAAAAAGGGGACTTCTTGTGTTAGAATTTACAAAAAAAGAATGGATTTGTTTTAGTGAATATGTGAAAGATTTAATCGAAGAATTAAACAGCAACGATGATTATAGTATATGTGATAGACGTGCTAAGTACTCAATGCGGGAGTTGTTAACGCTTCAAAAAAAAATAGTAAAAACATTAAAAACACTTGAATGATGATATCATTGTGATATATGATGTAATCAATTCTATAATGCAAATTTCCACTGCATTAATTTAAGAAGGTTTGGCATCATGGCATGTGTGAATGTTTTTATTTTGTTACTTTCATAATCTGGGAAAAAATAATCAAAATTTTTGTTCGGAAGATGGTTCGCGCAGCCAATGAATATTCGTAATAGTCATGATTGATATCGAAAGGTGCAGCAAAATGACACTTAAAAGCGATAAAACAAGAATACTCGTGAGTCTTCCAATTGAACTTAAAAAACAAGTGGAGGAACTTGCATATTCAAAAAACAGATCTGTTAGCAACTACATCGTTACATTAATTCAACAAGAAATTAAGAAAGAGTCAAAAAAAGAAACTGTGTAGACCCAACAATGGATTCTCGCGATTGACAGACAAAGGCATTCGCATTATATTATTAGCAACGGAGCGCACCAAGAAGGGCGCCGCATAACGCTAACTGATTATAATTTTAGAAATGAAATTTGCCATGAAGGCATTAGCCAAAAGAAAAAGAGGCTCATGTTTTTGCGGCATTTATTTTTGGTAGAAATGGAAATGGGAGGACAAATATGCATATGGCAGATGCGCTGCTTTCACCGGGTGTGGGGGTGACGATGTGCGCAGTCAGCACGGCGGCAATCGCAATTTCGGCAGCAAAGCTAAAAAAGGATGAATTGGAAGAAAAAAAGATTCCGCTCATGGGAGTGATGGGTTCCTTTGTGTTTGCGGCACAGATGATCAATTTTACAATTCCGGCAACCGGCTCTTCAGGTCACATCGGTGGAGGGATTTTGCTTGCGGCCCTGCTCGGACCTTTCGGCGGCTTTCTTACCATCGCTGCCGTTTTGCTGATACAATGTCTTTTTTTCGCGGACGGGGGCTTGCTTGCTTTAGGCTGCAACCTTTTTAACATGGGTGCCATTCCGTGTTTTTTGGTCTATCCCCTTGTCTTCCGACCCTTCTTGGAAAAAAACCTTACGGCGAAGAGGATTACAATCGCAGCTGTTCTTTCGGGTATTCTGGCCTTGCAACTTGGAGCATTTAGCGTAGTGGTACAGACGCTTGCTTCGGGAATTGCGGAATTACCGTTTTCGGCGTTTCTCGCTTTGATGCAACCGATCCATCTGGCAATCGGCATAGTGGAAGGGCTTGTGACCGCGGCGGTATTGAATTATGTAAAGCAAATGAGACCGGAGCTTCTGCGTAATGCGCTCCGAAGAGAAAAACTGGGGGCGGTTTCGCTGAAAAAACTGCTGCTTGTTTTCGTTGCGCTCGCCGTTTTTATCGCGGGGGCCTTCTCATTTTATGCTTCTTCCTATCCAGATGGGTTGGAATGGTCTATCTTAGGCGTGGCCGGGACGACCGAGCTTGATGCAAACGGCGGATTGTTTTCTCTTGCCGCAAGGATACAGGAGGCAATCGCATTTATGCCAGATTATGATTTCAAAAATGTCGAAGCAAAAGGGCTACTGCCCGGAACGAGCAGCGCAGGGATTATCGGCGGGCTGATGACCTTTTTACTTGCTGCGACGACAGGGCTCGTGATTTCATTACTCAAAAGGAAACGGGAGGCTGAGCGCAATTAAAAATATTGCTAAAAGCATGGCTGAGATGAATACCTTGGAGCGACTGGCTTCGGGAAAAACGGTAGTCCACCGATTGCCGCCGATAGTCAAATTTTTCGCGACTCTTATTTACCTCGTTGCCGTCATCTCTTTTAACCGATACGAAATTTTCGGCCTCATGCCGTTTTTTTTCTACCCCGCGATTCTTATGGCGCTTTCGGAAACGCCGTATCGGCCTTTGCTGAAACGTCTCGTTTTCGCATTGCCCTTTGTGCTTCTTGCGGGCCTTGCAAATTTGATCTATGATCGGGAGACCGCCTTCCTTTTGGCTGGGACTGCGGTCAGTTATGGTCTGCTTTCTTTTTTTTCTGTTGTGCTGAAAGCAGTGCTTTCTGTGATGGCCGTGCTGATCTTGGTTTCGACGACAAGCCTGCGGGACCTGTCGAGGGCACTGCGCAAAGCCAAGGTGCCCAGCCTCTTTGTTGATTTGCTTGTTCTGAGTTATCGCTATTTGTCGGTGCTGCTTGCAGAGGCAGGAACAATGTATACGGCCTATCTTTTGCGGTCGCCTGCGGCGAAGGGGATTCGGCTCAGGCATATGGGG